>JBJTLW010000195.1:0-6912 GCA_046063225.1 Novosphingobium sp.
AGCCGTTCGACGCCCAGTTCATCCAGCAAGGCAAGGTGCGCGCGCACCATGTCGCGGATGGTGATGACCGGAAAGCGCATGGCCCAGGGCTGGCCGTCCGGCGCCAGGCTCGACGGGCCGCTGGTGCCCATGCACGATCCCAGCACATTGGGGCAGATGACATAGAAGCGATCGGTATCGATGCCCTTGCCCGGGCCGACCATCCGGTCCCACCAGCCGGGCTTGCCAGTGATCGGATGGCTGCTGGCCACGTGCTGATCGCCGGTCGTCGCGTGGCAAATGAGCACGGCATTGTCACGCGCAGGATTAAGCGTGCCGTAGGTTTCATAGGCGATGCGCACGCCTTCGAGCCGCTGGCCGCAATCGAGCGGCAGCGGTTCGGCAAGTTCCAGCACGGTGCTGGCGGTTACGGGCGCGGCGCTGGCCATCGGGCGGGGACTTGGGGGCATGGGCCGAAGCTGTCAATGGGCCAGTGAATGGGCTGGAATTCGCTCACCATGGTGCTAAGGCGCGCGGGCCATGACCAAAGGCCCCGTTCCCAAGAGCTGGATCCAGGAGATCCACGCCTATGTCCCCGGCAAGAGCACGGGGGCCGACGGCCGTCCGCTGATCAAGCTTTCGGCCAACGAGAATCCGCTTGGCACTTCGCCCGCAGCCCTTGCTGCGCGCGATGCCGCAGCCCAGCCCTGCCGCTATCCCGATCCGGACAGCAAGGACCTGCGCGCCGCCATCGGCGCGGTCCACGGTGTGAATCCGGCGCGGATCGTCATGGGCACCGGCTCTGACGAACTGCTCAACCTTGCTGCCCAGGGCTATGCCGGGGTGGGTGACGAGGTGCTGTTCTCGCGCTTCAGCTTTTCGGTCTATGACATTGCCGCAAGGCGCTGTGGCGCCACACCGGTGGTCGCGCCGGATGCGGACTATGGCACCGATGTCGATGCCCTGATCGCGCACCTTAGCGAGCGCACCCGCGTGGTATTCCTCGCCAATCCGAACAACCCGACCGGATCGTACCTGCCCGCCGCCGAACTGGCGCGGCTGCACGCGGCGATCCCTGCCGACGTGCTGCTGGTGGTCGATCAGGCTTATGCCGAATATGTCGATCCGGCTGATGACGATGGCGGGCTGGCGCTGGCCGCCGCGCACGAAAATGTGCTGGTGACGCGCACCTTTTCCAAGATCTATGGCATTGCCGGAGAGCGCGTGGGCTGGGGCACCGGCGCGAGCGGCATTGTCGACACGCTGAACCGCATTCGCGGGCCGTTCAACGTCACCAACAGCGCGCAGGCCATGGCGCTCGCCGCAGTAGAGGACCGCGCCTTCGTTGAGGACACGCGCCGCCACAATGCCGATGAACGCGCGCGCTTCGTCGCCGCGCTCGATGCGCTCGGCAACCACGGCCTGCGCCCGCTGCCGAGCGAGGCGAACTTCGTGCTGATCCTGTTTTCCGGCAAGCTGACGGCCGAGGCGGCCTACAACGGGCTGGCCGAGCGGGGCTACATCACGCGCTGGCTGCCGGGCCAAGGCCTGCCGCATGGCCTGCGCATCACCATCGGCACGGCCGAGCAGATGGACGACATTGCCGCTGCCCTGCGCGACATGGCGGAGAGCGCCTGATGGCATTCGAACGCATTGCCATCATCGGCCTTGGCCTGCTCGGCGGATCGATCGGGCTGGCGGTGCAGGAATACCTGCCGGACGTGACCACCACCGGCTATGATGCCGATCCCGCCACGCGCGAACGCGCCTGGGCGCGCGGGCTCGCCGGCACGGTCTGCGACAGCGCCGCCGATGCGGTGCGCGATGCCGATCTGGTCATATTCTGCGTTCCCGTGGGCGCGATGGGCGCGGCGGCTGCCGACGTGGCGGGCGCGGTAAAGCCCGACGCGGTCATCAGCGATGTCGGCTCGTCCAAGGAAAGCGTGCTGGCCGCGCTGGCCGAAGCGCTTCCCGGCGCGACCATCATCCCCGCGCACCCGGTGGCCGGTACGGAAAATTCCGGGCCGGACGCAGGCTTTGCCAGCCTGTTCAGGAACCGCTGGTGCATCATCACCCCGCCCGAAGGCGCGCCTGCCGATCAGGTTTCGGCGCTTTCCGCTTTCTGGGAAGCGCTCGGCGCCAATGTCGAGGTGATGACGGCGCAGCACCACGATCTCGTGCTCGCGGTCACCAGCCACCTGCCGCACCTGATCGCCTATACCATCGTCGGCACGGCCAGCGATCTGGAAGGCGTGACGCGCAGCGAAGTGATCAAGTATTCCGCCGGCGGTTTCCGCGATTTCACCCGCATCGCCGCCTCGGATCCGACGATGTGGCGCGACGTGTTCCTGACCAACAAGGACGCGGTGCTGGAAATGCTCCAGCGCTTCACCGAAGACCTTACCGCCCTGCAGCGCGCTATCCGCGTGGGCGACGGCGGCCAGCTTTTCGACCACTTCACCCGCACCCGCGCCATCCGCCGCTCGATCATCGAACTGGGCCAGGACGACGCCCGCCCCGACTTCGGCCGCAGCGATCACGGCGGGGAATGACACTCAGGAGCTTGCCATGAACTATGCCGTATGGATTGCCCTGCTGGTGGTGTTCATCGCCGTCATCCCGCCGATCATCAAGTCCGCGCGCACCAAGAATGCCGGCAACGGCACGGGCGATGGCGGCGCAAGTTCATCAAGCGACACGAGCGCAGACGCATCGTGCGATGCCGGATCGGCTGGCGACTGCGGCGGGGATGGCGACGGCGATTAAGCCCGACCCAGATCCCCTTTGCCCACGGTGCCACTGGCCATCTCCAGCATCCGGTCAAGGCTCTTCTTGGCGCGCAGGCGCAGGCCTTCCTCGATCTCGATGCGCGGCTCCAGATCGCGCAGGGCGACGTAGAGCTTCTCCATGGTGTTGAGCGCCATGTAGGGGCAGATGTTGCAGTTGCAGTTGCCGTCTGCACCCGGCGCGCCGATGAAGGTCTTGTTCGGCAGCGCCTTTTCCATCTGGTGGATGATGTGCGGTTCGGTGGCGACGATCAGCTTGTCGCCTTCCATCGTCTTTGCGTACTGCAGGATGCCGCTGGTGGAGCCGACATAGTCCGCATGGTCGATGATGTGTGGCGGGCATTCCGGATGCGCGGCGACCGGGGCGCCGGGGTGCTGCGCCATCAGCTTCATAAGCTCGGTTTCGCTGAAGGCTTCGTGCACGATGCAGACGCCCGGCCACAGCAGCATGTCGCGGCCGAACTTGCGGTTGAGCCAGCCGCCAAGGTGCCGGTCCGGGCCGAAGATGATCTTCTGGTCCGCCGGGATCTGGGCAAGGATCGTCTCCGCGCTCGATGAGGTGACGATCACGTCCGACAGCGCCTTCACCTCGGTCGAGCAGTTGATATAGGTCAGCGCGATGTGATCGGGGTGCGCCTCGCGGAAGGCCTTGAACTTTTCCGGCGGGCAGGCGTCCTCAAGGGAACAGCCGGCGTTGAGATCGGGCAGGACGACGATCTTGTCCGGGCTGAGGATCTTCGCCGTGTCGGCCATGAACTTCACGCCGCAGAAGGCGATGACATCGGCGCTCGATTCGGCGGCCTTGCGGCTCAGCTCCAGACTGTCGCCCACGAAGTCCGCCAGGTCCTGGATTTCCGGCTTCTGGTAATAGTGCGCGAGGATCACGGCGTTCCGCTCCTTGCGCAGGCGGTCAATCTCGGCACGAATGTCGATACCGGCAAGGCTGGTCGGCTGGGCAGTCATCTCGGCGCGTCCCTTTCGCAAGTGGCGTGAGGGGCCAGATAGGCATTAACGCGCGCGGAATCTATCCCCCGGCGATATCGGCGGCGATGCCCTGGATAACCGGGCTTGTCGCCGACAGGGCAACGAGCACTTCACCCATGGCCAGGATCGCCCCGACCATGGCGGTGGAGGGATGAATGCGCCCCAGCTTGCGCGTGTCATGCGCGGCGATCACGGCAACGACCAGCAGTTCGATCGCCAGACATGCCCAGCCGCCCCAGCCGCCCATCAGCGGCATGGGAAGGATGCGCCCAAGAGCGGGATTGAGCAGCAGGATCAGCGCGCCGGTCATCAGGCGGCGGTGATAGTCGGACTGCGAACGGCGGGTGATAGCGGCAAAGACCAGCCCGCCGAAAACCACCGCGCCAACCTGCGTGAGGGCAAGAAAATAGGCCGGTGCAAAGAAGGGCGGCACGTTGCCGCTGCGCAGCGCCGCGATGCCCGAATAGGACATGGTGCCGACCACGGCGACGGCAAGAAATGCCCCCAGCCAGCCGAGCTTGCGGTGCATGGCAAGATTGCCGGCTGCGGCATGGCGGGCCTGAAACCCGTGCAGCGCCAGCCAGGCGAGCATGACAGCGCCATGGACATGCGGCCAGATCAGCGAATAGGCATAGGCCGCGCGCCCAAGCAACGCGTTCTGGGCGAAACCGAGCACGATCACGACAACAAGGACCGTTGTAATCTTGCGGAAGAACGCCGCATCATCCAGGGTCTGCGCGCCGGGAACCGTTGCTTCAGTCATGTATTCTACCCCACCACTGTTGTGCGGGCAGGTTACAATACTTAACGCGGAGAGCAAGGCTCCGATCGCCAGTCACTCCCCGACGAAGCGCACGTCCACTTCGGCATCTTCATACCCGGCAACCCTCAGCGGCACGGCAAGGTTCTGGCGGATGTCCTGCCGGGCGCTTTCGCGGGCAAGGCCCATCAGCACCGGGTTCGCCGCTTCCTGCGCGGCCAGCTTTTCCGCCAGCAGCGTATTGTCACGCGTGAGCTTGGCCTGAACATCGCGCGGGATCCACACGCCTTCGCGCAGGTACTGGGCGCGCGCCTCGTCAAGGTTGGGGCGCGACAGGGCAATGGGCGGCAGGGTGACGGTCAGCCTCTTGCCCGCCTCGTCCCAGGACATCGCCTTGCGATCGAGCTTCGACAGGTCGAGCGTGTAGTCCACCCGCGCCGGGATGACCGCCACCTGCCGCGCCTTGAGCATGCCCAGCAGCCGTTCGTCCTGCGACGAGACAACCGGCGAGACCTGCGCCGAAAACACCGTCAGGCGGTTCTGCTTTTCGAAGGCGACCAGGCTGACGCCGATCGGATCGCCATGGGTTTCCGGGCCAAAACGCTGCCAAAGCTGCTGCGCTCCAACCGCCAGCATCGCGCCGAAGGCGAGCCAGAAAATGCCCTGCCGCCGCGGCGGGGCGACAGGTTGGGTCATGTGCGGAGCGACCATGTTTCTTCCACGCGCGAAACCGTGCCGCGCTGTTCCAGTTCAATCAGATGCGCCAGCACCGATCGCCCGGCTGCGCCCCACAGCCGTTCGTCGACACCCTTGTACATGCGCGGGACCATGGCCGCGATTTCACTCAGGCCTTCTTCCAGCAGCCGCAGGATCTGACGTTCGCGCTGGCGGCGATGGCCGATCATGCCGCGCACCAGCTGGCGCGGCTTGTCCACTTGCGCGCCGTGGGCCGGGTAATAGACGCGGTCTTCCCGGTTATAGAGCTTGTCGAGGCTGGCCATATAGGCCGCCATGTCGCCATCGGGCGGCGCGACGACCGAGGTTGACCAGCCCATCACGTGATCGCCGGTGAACAGCGCGCCGCTTTCGGCCAGCGAAAAGCACAGGTGGTTTGAGGTGTGCCCCGGGGTGGCAACGGCGATCAGCGTCCAGTCCGGACCGGTGACCTTCTCGCCATCGCGCAGCACGCGATCGGGCGCATAGCCGGTATCGAAAGCGGCGTCGGCGCGCGGGCCGTCATCGTCATAGGCCAGCGGGGCACAGCCGATGATCGGCGCGCCTGTCGCTACAGCAAGCGGCGCGGCGGCGGGCGAATGATCGCGGTGGGTGTGGGTGCAGCAGATCGCGCTGACCTTTGCCTCGCCGATGGCAGACAAGAGCGCGGCGATATGGTCCGGCTCGTCCGGGCCCGGATCGATCACCGCCACCTGATGCTGTGCACCGACGATATAGGTCTGCGTGCCGGTATAGGTGTAGGGCGAGGGATTGGGCGCCAGCACGCGCCGAACCAGCGGTTCGAGCATTTCGGACGTTCCGGTGGGCCACGGGCGTTCAGGCATGTTCATCGCCGCCGATATGGGTGTTCCCAAGCCCCCTGTCGAGCGTCTAACATCGCCGCAGGGAGACTTGCATGGCCACTGACCCGCTGATCCTTGTTCTGGACGAGGGAACCACCTCCACCCGTGCCATGCTGTTTGCGCCAGACGGCGCGGTCGTTGGCGTGGCGCAGGAGGAACTCCGGCAGTTCTATCCCTGCCCGGGCTGGGTCGAACATGACGCGGCGGAGATCTGGGACAAGACGCTGGCCTGCGCCCGCAAGGTGATTGCCGAGGCCGGCGCGATCGATCGCATTGCCTGCATCGGCATCACCAACCAGCGGGAAACCATCGTCGCCTGGGACAAGGTGAGCGGCGCCCCGCTGCACCGCGCGCTCGTCTGGCAGGACCGGCGCACGGCGGACGTCTGCGCCGCGCTGAAGGCACGCGGCATGGAAGGCCATGTCCAGACGAAAACCGGCCTGCTGCTCGATCCCTATTTCAGCGCTACCAAGGCCAGCTGGCTGATAGATAACGTGCCGCAGGTGCGCGATGCCGCCGCGGCCGGCCGGCTGGCGCTGGGCACGATTGAATCGTGGCTGGCCTTCAAGCTGACCGGCGGCGCCCATATCAGCGATGCATCGAACGCCAGCCGCACCCTGTTGATGGCGCTGGACGAGGGCCAGTGGAACGCCGGCCTGTGCGATCTGTTCGGCATCCCGCTGGAGGCGCTGGGCGAGGTGACGGACTGTTCCGGACTGCTGGGCGAGGCGCTGCCCGAATGGTTCGGCCGCGCCATTCCGCTCACCGCGATGATCGGCGATCAGCAATCGGCAACCGTGGGCCAGGGCTGCCTTGCCCCCGGCGC
>JBJTLW010000031.1:0-22076 GCA_046063225.1 Novosphingobium sp.
CCGCCTTCGACTGGTCGATGCGCGCGCGGGCGTCCTGGATCGTTTATTGGTCCAGGAAGCTCCGCATCTTCCGGCTCCGGCTCGGATGCTTCAGCTTGCGCAAAGCCTTTGCCTCGATCTGACGGATGCGCTCGCGGGTGACGCTGAACTGCTGCCCGACTTCCTCCAGCGTATGATCGGTGTTCATGCCGATGCCGAAGCGCATGCGCAGCACGCGTTCCTCGCGCGGGGTGAGGCTGGCGAGGACCCTGGTAACCGTTTCCTTGAGGTTGGCCTGGATCGCGGCATCGACCGGGATCACCGCGTTCTTGTCCTCGATGAAATCGCCGAGGTGGCTGTCTTCCTCGTCGCCTATCGGCGTTTCGAGAGAGGTCGGCTCCTTGGCGATCTTCATCACCTTGCGAACCTTTTCCAGAGGCATGGACAGGCGCTCGGCCATTTCCTCTGGCGTCGGCTCGCGGCCCTGCTCGTGAAGGAACTGGCGGCTGGTGCGGACCAGCTTGTTGATCGTTTCGATCATGTGGACCGGGATGCGGATCGTGCGCGCCTGATCGGCGATCGAGCGGGTGATCGCCTGCCGGATCCACCAGGTCGCATAGGTCGAGAACTTGTAGCCGCGGCGGTACTCAAACTTGTCGACCGCCTTCATCAGGCCGATGTTGCCTTCCTGGATCAGGTCGAGGAACTGCAGGCCGCGGTTGGTGTACTTCTTGGCGATCGAGATCACCAGGCGCAGGTTCGCTTCCACCATTTCCTTCTTGGCGATACGCGCCTCGCGCTCACCCTTCTGGACCATGTTGACGATGCGGCGGAACTCGGCGAGCGCCATGCCGGTGGCCGAAGCAATATCGGACACTTCGGCGCGGATGCGTTCGACCGCGTCGATTTCCTGCTCGGCGAACGCCGCCCACTTCTTGTCCTTGCCGGCCTGGGCCTGCAGCCAGCCATCGTCCAGCTCATGGCCGATGTAGCTGTCGAGGAAGTCCTTGCGGTTCACCTTGTGGCGTTCGGCCAGACGCAGCATCTGGCCGCCAAGCGCGGTCAGGCGGCGGTTGAAGGCATAGAGATTGTCGACCAGGTATTCGATCTTGGTCGCGTGGAACTGCACCGATTCCACCTGCGCGGTGAGGTCTTCCCGCAGCTGCTGGTAGCTCTTTTCCTTGGCCGGAGACAGCACGCCGCCCGCGCCCATGACTTCAAGCCGTTCACCTTGAAGCTTTTCGAACTTCTTGAAAAGGCGTGTGATTTCCGCGAACTTTTCCAGAGCTTCCGGCTTCAGCGCGGCTTCCATCTGGGCAAGGCTGAGGGTGTTGTCTTCCTCGTCGTCCTCGGCCGGACGGCGGGCGCGGCGCTCGATGCCGTCCTCGTCCTCGTCGTCGGCGGATTCTTCCTCCTCGACGTCCTCTTCTTCCTTGTAGGTCGGGCCGGCGGTCGCTTCGGTGATTTCGCCGTCGCCGTCTTCCTCACCGTCTTCGGTCAGGTTTTCCGGTGCCGGCTCCTTCGACAGCATCGCGTCGAGGTCGAGGATTTCGCGAAGCTGCATTTCCTCGTTGTTGAGCGCTTCGGACCACTGGATGATGGCGTGGAAGGTGATCGGGCTTTCGCACAGGCCCAGGATCATCGTGTCGCGGCCGGATTCGATGCGCTTGGCAATGGCGATCTCGCCTTCGCGGCTCAGCAGTTCCACCGCGCCCATTTCGCGCAGATACATGCGCACGGGGTCATCGGTCCGCTCGACCGTTTCCTTCTTCTTCACGAGGTCGGGGCGCTCGGAACCGCCCGAATCGACTTCCTCTACCTCGTCATCCTGCTTGTCGTCCGGATCGACCGCGTCTTCATCGCTTTCGACGATGTTCACGCCCATTTCCGAGATCGCGGACATGATGTCCTCGATCTGCTCGGACGACATCTGGTCCTGCGGAAGAGCCTCGTTCAGTTCGTCCATGGTGATGACACCACGGCGCTTGGCGCGGGAAATCAGCTTCTTGATGGCTGCATCGTTGAGATCGATGAGGGGAGCGTCGCCGCCTTCCTTTTCACCGCTGTAGTCTTCGTCCATTTTCCCGCCGTGTGCTTGCGGGGGACTGCCGGTTCCGGCGAGTCGCCCCGTAGATTGGGTATCTCGAACCGGATTATACCGAATGACGGCCCCTTGGCACGGTCACGCGGCAATTTCCAGTCCCATTAATGGCCTGCCGCCACAGTCGCGATTTTCACGACCGATTTTGCTGCTTCAGCCGGTCCTCCAGTTCCTGCTTGCGTGCGCGCAGCCGGGACTGTTCTTCGAAGTCGAACCGTTCGGTCGCCGCAACCAGCGCGGCTTCCAGTTCGGGCCCTTCCACCAGCATGGTGATCGCCGAATCGAGTGCGATCATGGCTGCCTGTCCATCGGCGCTGTCACGCACGAAGGGGTAGGGGATGCCCGAAAGGGTGTGGTCGTGGGGTAGAGACAAGCCTTTGGCTGACAATGTGGTGACGATGGCTGCGGTTTCAAGCGGCTGTCCGGCGTCAAAATAATCGAGCAGCGCGTCAAGCAGACGGCCATGCGCGGCATCGGCCATGCGGGCGCGGGCGAGCGTCTCGCTGTTGCGCGCCAGCGCCTGCGGGTAGCGCACTAGACCGGCGAGGACCGCTGCGCCCAGAACATCGCGCCGGCCTGATCCCGTGGCCTTTTGCAAGCGCCGCGCGGTTTCGGGGGCTGGCGGCGGAACCGCCGGCTCGCGGGTGAAGCGGCCCTGGCGTGGACCGCCCGGTGCGCGAGGGGGCGGCGGCTGGCGCGGCGGAAAGGCAAATTCGGAAAAGCGCTCGCTCAGTTCGCGGCGGTAGAGCGCCTTGATATCGGGATCGCCGATCGTGTCGACATGGGCCATCAACCGCGCTTTGAGCCCGGCCTTGTCCTCTGGCGTGGAGAGCGGCTGCGCATCGCGCTCGTTCTCCCACAGGGCTTCGACCAGCGGCTGTGCGCCCTCAAGGATCTGTTCGAGCGCGGCAACGCCCTGCTGCTTGATCAGGTCATCGGGGTCGAGCCCCGTCGGCAGGCGGCAGATGCGCAGGGTATGCGCCGGACGGAGCAGGGGCAGGGCGCGGGTGATCGCCCGCATGGCCGCGCGCTGCCCGGCCGAATCGCCATCGAAACAGAGGATCGGCGCTTCGACCAGTCGCCACAGCATTTCCAGCTGGCGCTCGGTCAGCGCGGTGCCCATCGGCGCGACCGCCTCGTCGATGCCCGCCGCCGCCAGAGCGACCACGTCCATTTGCCCTTCGACCACGACAACACGCCCGCTTTGCCGCGAAGCGGGCCCGGCGCGGTGCAGGTTGAACAGGGTGCGGCCCTTGTCGAACAGCGGCGTGTCCGGCGAATTGAGATACTTCGGCGCGTCCTTCTTCTCGGCATCGAGGATGCGCGCAGCAAAGCCGATCACCCGGCCGCGCGCGTCCTGGATCGGCATGGTGAGCCGGTCGCGGAACCGGTCATAGGGTTCCTTGTCATCGACCGCGATGCGCATGCCCGCCTCGACCAGCATCGCCTCGTCAAACTGGCCGAGTGCGCTTTTCAGCGCTTGCCGTCCGGCGGGCGCATAGCCGAAGCCGAAACGCTCCATGGTGTGCGCATCGAAACGGCGCGACGCGAGATAGTCGCGCGCCTTGGCCCCGGCCGGCGTTTCCAGCTGTGCGCGATACCAGTCCTGAGCCGCCGCCATGACGTCGTGCAGGCCGCTTTGCTTCTCGGCAATCTTCGCCGCGCGCGGATCGGGGGCGGGGACTTCCAGCCCGGCTTCGGAAGCCAACTCTTTCACCGCATCCATGAACGACAGCCCGCGCTGGTCGGTCATCCAGCGGATCGCATCGCCATGCGCGCCGCAGCCGAAGCAGTGGTAGAACCCCTTCTGGTCGTTGACCGTGAAGCTGGGGCTTTTCTCGTTATGGAACGGGCAGCAGGCCTTGAATTCATGCCCCGCCTTGGTCAGCCGCGTGGTGCGTCCGATTACCGCAGACAGCGTAATGCGGGCGCGCAGTTCATCCAACCATTGCGGGCTGAGCGACACCCTTAAGCCAGTGCGGCTTTGACCAGACCGCTGGCCTTGCCCATGTCGAGCTGGCTGCCGTGCCGTGCCTTCAGTTCGGCGATCACCTTGCCCATGTCCTTCATGCCGGCCGCGCCGGTTTCGGCGATGATCGCGGCGATCGCGGCGTTGGTTTCGTCCACGCCCATCTGCTGCGGCATGAATTCCTCGATCACGGCCAGTTCGCCCTTTTCCACGTCGGCCAGTTCCTGGCGGCCGCCCTGTTCGTACATGGCAATCGATTCGCGGCGCTGCTTGGCCATCTTTTGCAGCACGTCGACGACGATAACATCGTCATCGGGCGCATTTGCGGCGGTGCGCAGTTCGATGTCCTTGTCCTTCAATTTGGCAAGGATCAGGCGGACGGCGGCGAGGCGGGTCTTGTCTCCGGCCTTCATGGCGGAAACTTGCGCGGCCTTGATCGAATCGCGAAGCATTTGGCTGTTTTCCTGTATTGGCGGTGTTCGCACGGGGGATAGCACGCCTCTAACCGGAATTTTCCTTGTTTCAAACCTTGACGCACCGCAACATGAGGTCTAGCCGCCGCCCCTTAGCACACATCACCGGAAACCCTCGACGGAGCGCCCCAAATCATGGCCGACGCCGCCTCTTCGCACGCACGTAAACCAGACGGCGCCACCGGAGTCCTCGTTCTTGCGGACGGCACCGTCCTTTGGGGCCACGGCTTTGGCGCCGTTGGCCAGGCCGTGGGCGAGGTCTGCTTCAACACGGCAATGACCGGCTATCAGGAAGTGATGACCGATCCGAGCTATTCGGCGCAGATCGTCACCTTCACGTTCCCGCACATTGGCAATGTCGGCGTCAACGACGAAGACCTTGAAAGCCGGGCCGATGGCGCCGTCGGCTGCGTGGTGCGCGAAGACGTGACCGCGCCCAGCAACTTCCGTTCGCGCGGCACCTTTGGCGAGTGGCTCGCGGCCAAGGGCAAGATCGGGCTTGCCGGGATCGACACCCGCGCGCTCACCCGCCGCATCCGCATGTCTGGCGCGCCCAACGCGGTGATCGCCCACGATCCCGAAGGACGCTTTGACATCGCCGCCCTGATCAAGCGCGCGCAGGACTGGCCGGGGCTGGAAGGCATGGACCTTGCCAAGCTGGTCAGCCGCTCGGGCAACGAGGAATGGGAAGGCGGTGCCTGGTCGCTGGACAAGGGCTATGCGCGCAGCCCCCGCGATGCCCGTCCGCACGTGGTCGCCATGGATTTCGGCGCCAAGGACATGATCTTCCGCAACCTGGTAAAGGCCGGCGCGCGCGTATCGGTCGTCCCTGCGCAGACCTCGCTCGACGATATCCTCGCCCAGAACCCCGATGGCGTTTTCCTGTCAAACGGGCCGGGCGACCCTGCGGCGACCGGTGAATATGCCGTTCCGGTGATCAAGGGGCTGCTCGAACGCGACGTGCCGATCTTCGGCATCTGCCTTGGCCACCAGATGTTGGCGCTCGCCGCCGGCGCGAAGACCACCAAGATGCACCAGGGCCACCGCGGCGCGAACCATCCGGTCAAGCGGCTTGAAGACGGCGTGGTGGAAATCACCTCGATGAACCACGGCTTCGCGGTGGACAATGCGACGCTGCCCGACACGGTCGAGGAAACCCATGTGTCGCTGTTCGACGGTTCGAACTGCGGCATTTCGGTGAAGGGCAAGAAGGCCTTCGGTGTGCAGTACCACCCCGAAGCCTCGCCGGGCCCGATGGACAGCTTTTACCTGTTTGAACGCTTTGTGGGGATGCTGGAGAAATAGGTCATGGCCATCATTCGCAAATTTGAAGCTCTCGATCTGAAAGCGAACGCTCGACACACCGTGACTAAAGGTGGGTGGTCAATTCAAGGTCAAGACGGGGAAAAATTTCTGCAGATTAACACCGTTGGCTCAGTCGATCGCGAGATTCCGGGTAAAGTCTCACAAACTTTGCGACTCTCAAAAGACGCGATTGAGCAACTGTATAGTTTAGCGATGAAGCATCTCTGAGCGGATCGCGTCGGAACAGGGAACAACAAAATGAGTCTCACCAACCTTCAGGCCCACGTCATTGCCTATTACACCACCGGCCATGGCAAGGAGCTCTCCATCACCCAGCGCTGGTATCCCCATGCCGAGCTGATCATGATCCTTGATGACAAGATCGCCGTGGCCGTGCGCAAGTTCGGCCGCAAGGCGGGGCGCGAAACGCGTGCGGCGGCGACCTATTTCGTTGACTGGATGATCGAACGCGGCGGCTGGTCGACCCAGAAGAACGATTTCGGCGGCACCATGCACCAGTTCCAGCTGGACAAGTTCCCCGCTCTGCTCGCGCAGTTCAACGCCGAAAGCGAAGCCGCCAAGGCCGCCGCTGCTGGCGGCGAAACCTACTGGGCGGACACCTTCGCTGCACTGACCGCCTGATCCCCGGGCGCGCATGTCGCCCGATACTTTGACTGCCAACTGACGGAAACCCGATGCCCAAGCGCACAGACATCTCGAAGATCCTCGTCATCGGTGCCGGTCCGATCGTGATCGGCCAGGCCTGCGAGTTCGACTATTCGGGCACCCAGGCGATCAAGGCGCTGAAGGAGGAGGGCTATGAGGTGGTCCTCGTCAACTCCAACCCCGCCACGATCATGACCGATCCGGACATGGCCGATGCCACGTATGTCGAGCCGATCACGCCCGAGATTGTTGCGCGCATCATCGAGAAGGAGCGCCCCGACGCTGTCCTGCCGACCATGGGCGGGCAGACCGCGCTCAACACCGCGCTGACGCTGTTCAACGACGGCACGCTGGAGAAGTTCGGCGTCAAGATGATCGGCGCCGATGCCGATGCCATCGACAAGGCGGAAGACCGCCAGCGCTTCCGCGAGGCGATGGACAAGATCGGCCTTGAATCCGCGCGTTCGGGCGTGGCCCACACGGTCGACGAAGCCTTCGCCGTCCTGGAACGCACCGGCCTGCCATCGATCATCCGCCCCAGCTTCACGCTGGGCGGCACCGGCGGCGGCGTGGCCTATAACAAGGCCGAATTCGAAGCCATCGTCCGCTCCGGCCTCGATGCCAGCCCGACTACCGAAGTCCTCATCGAGGAATCGCTGCTCGGCTGGAAAGAGTACGAGATGGAGGTTGTCCGCGATCGCAAGGACAACTGCATCATCATCTGTTCGATCGAAAACGTCGATCCGATGGGCGTCCACACGGGCGATTCCATCACTGTCGCCCCGGCGCTGACGCTGACCGACAAGGAATACCAGATCATGCGCAATGCATCGATCGCGGTCCTGCGGGAAATTGGGGTGGAAACAGGTGGTTCGAACGTACAGTTCGCAGTCAACCCGAAGGACGGTCGCCTGATCGTCATCGAAATGAACCCGCGCGTTTCGCGGTCATCGGCGCTGGCATCGAAGGCCACCGGCTTCCCGATTGCCCGCGTCGCGGCGAAACTTGCCGTTGGCTACACGCTCGATGAAATCACCAACGAGATCACCGGCGCCACCCCGGCCTCGTTCGAACCGACGATCGACTATGTCGTCACCAAGATCCCGCGCTTTGCCTTTGAAAAGTTCAAGGGTTCCGAACCGCTGCTGACCACGGCGATGAAGTCGGTCGGCGAAGTCATGGCGATTGGCCGCAACTTCAAGGAATCGATGCAGAAGGCCCTGCGCGGTCTCGAAACCGGGCTCGACGGCTTCAACCGCGTGCCGCACCTCGAAGGCGCCGGGCGTGATCTGATTACCGCCGCCCTGTCGCGCCAGACGCCGGACCGGCTGCTCGTGGTCGGACAGGCCTTCCGCGAAGGCTTCACGGTGGAAGAGGTGCAGGCGATCACCCATTTCGATCCCTGGTTCCTGCGTCACATTCACGAAATCATCGTCGAAGAAGCGGCGATCATGGAAGAGGGACTGCCGGGCGATGCCGCCGGACTGCGCCGCCTGAAGGCCATGGGCTTTTCCGATCAGCGCCTCGCTACGCTGGCCGTGCGTTCGGTGCACCTCGCCGGCGGGCTTGGCGAAACGGTCGCTCCGCGCAAGGGCCTGCTGCACGATGCGGTAAAGGCGATGGCCGGCGCCACCACGGCGCAGGAAGTCTGCCAGCTGCGCCACAAGCTGGGCGTCCTGCCGGTATTCAAGCGGATCGACAGCTGCGCGGCCGAGTTCGAAGCCGTGACGCCCTACATGTATTCGACCTATGAAGCGCCGAGCTTTGGCGAGGCCGAATGCGAAGCCGCGCCCAGCGACCGCAAGAAGATCGTCATCCTCGGCGGCGGCCCGAACCGCATCGGTCAGGGCATCGAGTTCGACTATTGCTGCGTCCACGCCTGCTTTGCGCTGGCTGAGGCGGGCTATGAAACGATCATGGTCAACTGCAACCCGGAAACGGTTTCGACCGACTACGACACGTCCGACCGCCTCTACTTCGAGCCGCTGACGGCCGAAGACGTGCTGGAAATCCTGCGCGTCGAGCAGCAGAACGGCACGCTTGTGGGCGTGATCGTGCAGTTC
The DNA here is from genome assembly GCA_046063225.1 of Novosphingobium sp. Lineage (GTDB taxonomy): Bacteria > Pseudomonadota > Alphaproteobacteria > Sphingomonadales > Sphingomonadaceae > Novosphingobium. Next base: position 8,557 of record JBJTLW010000031.1, read on the forward strand.
GGCGGTCAGACCCCGCTGAAGCTGGCGCAGCCGCTGGAAGACGCAGGCATCCCGATCCTCGGTACTTCGCCGGACGCCATCGACCTTGCCGAAGACCGTGAGCGCTTTGCCAAGCTGGTCAACGACCTGAAGCTGAAGCAGCCGTCCAACGGCATCGCCCGCAGCCGCGACGAAGCGGTGGCCGTGGCCGAACGCATCGGCTTCCCGGTGCTGATGCGACCCAGCTACGTGCTTGGGGGCCGCGCCATGGAGATCGTCGATTCGGTGGCGCAGCTCGATGACTATATCGCCACCGCCGTGCAGGTATCGGGTGATAGCCCGGTGCTGATCGACCAGTACCTGCGCGATGCCATCGAATGCGATGTCGATGCCCTGTGCGATGGCGATCAGGTCGTCGTTGCCGGCGTCATGCAGCACATCGAAGAGGCCGGAATCCATTCGGGCGACAGCGCCTGCACTTTGCCGCCTTACAGCCTGTCCCCGGAAATCGTGTCCGAAATGGAACGACAGGCGGAACTTCTCGCCCGCGGGCTCAACGTGCGCGGCCTGATGAACATCCAGTTCGCGGTCAAGGACGGCGAGGTTTACCTCATCGAAGTGAACCCGCGCGCCTCGCGCACCGTGCCTTTCGTCGCCAAGGCCATCGGCCAGCCGGTCGCCAAGATCGCCAGCCGGGTCATGGCGGGCGAGAAGCTGTCGAATTTCCCGCCGTTCAGACGCGATCTCGATTACATGGCGGTCAAGGAAGCCGTGTTCCCCTTCGCCCGCTTCCCGGGCGTCGACCCGGTCTTGTCGCCGGAAATGAAATCAACCGGCGAAGTCATGGGCATCGACCGCGATTTCGCAACGGCCTTCGCGAAGGCGCAGCTGGGTGCGGGCACGCTGCTGCCCGATAGCGGCGTGGTCTTCGTCTCGGTCAAGGACAGCGACAAGCCGGTGATCCTGCCGGCAGTTCAGAAGATCATCGCGCTCGGCTTCCGGGTCATCGCAACCGGCGGCACGCAGCGCTATCTGGCCGAAGCCGGTCTGCCGGTGGAAGCGGTGAACAAGGTGGCCGAAGGTCGCCCGCATATCGTCGACAAGATCATCGACGGCGATGTCGCACTGATCTTCAACACCACCGAAGGCTGGCAGAGCCTGAAGGACTCCCAGTCTATTCGACAGGCTGCGCTCAAGGCGAAAGTGCCCTACTTTACTACGGCTGCCGCATCGGTTGCGGCAGTGGAGGCCATTGAGGCTCTTCGTGGCACGCAACTTGAAGTCCGCTCATTGCAGGACTATTATAGCTGAAATCTCGCGTTCACCCCCACCATCGCGACTGATCGGCCTGTTCCTCGCGGAACGGGATGGGATTTCAGTCCTCGGGGCATGCGAGCAGATGGAGGAATGCAAGGAATGGCAAGTGTCGAAAAGCTGCCGATGCTGGCGGAGGGCTATGAAAAGCTCATCGCAGAGCTGAAGGCGCTGCGTGAAGAACGCCCCCGGATCGTCGATGCGATCGAGGAAGCGCGCGCGCATGGCGACTTGTCGGAAAACGCCGAGTACCACGCCGCCAAGGAACGACAGGGCCAGGTCGAAGCGAGCATCGCCGATCTGGAAGACCGCGTCAGCCGCGCGCAGATCGTCGATCCGACGACGCTTTCGGGCGACAAGATCATTTTCGGCGCCACCGTCACCCTGCTCGACGATGACGACAAGCCAGTACGCTACCAGATCGTCGGCCCCTATGAGGCGGACGCAAAGGTGGGACGCATCAGCTACAATTCGCCGCTGGGCCGCGCGCTGATCGGCCGCAAGGTCGAGGAAGAAATCGAAGTTACGGTTCCGGCCGGCGATCGCTCGTACCTCGTCCAGAAGATTGAATTCGTCTGACCCGTGAGGCCGGGTTCGCCTGGCCTGTCACGCAAACGAAAACGGGTGGCCGGATCAGTCCGGCCACCCGTTTCGTTTTCAGGGCGCGCAGCCCGTGCTTACTTGGGCAGTTCAGGCTCAAGCAGGCGGTGCAGGTGGACGATAACGTATTTCATTTCGGCATCGTCGACCGTGCGCTGCGCACGACCGCGCCAGGCATCTTCGGCTTCGGCGTAGGAATCATAGACGCCCACCAGGTCCATCTTTTCAAGATCGACGAACTGAAGGCCCTGCGGGTCGACCACGCGGCCGCCCATGACGAGGTGAAGTTTCTGCATTGGGGGACACTTCCAAACGAATGGGAATGCGCGCCCCTTACAGCGCAATCGGCATCAAGCCAAGGCTAGCGACGAAGGTTTGACGCCAATCTGATTGCTTCTCGCGCAGCCCTTATGCCCAAATCGCGCGAGGTGGTGACCGTTCGGCGTCCGGCAACCTTGGCGCGGGTACCGATTTCGATGATTTTGTCGCGCCCGTCGTGGCGAGCCGCTTCGGTGCGACGCGCCGCTTCGCGGGAATAGTTCCGGCCAAGTTCGCCAGCCATCAGCGCGCCAGAGGCGATCGCCTTGCCCACCTTGCGGCCAACGCCGCGCGGCAGAAGCGCACCGGCGAGCAGGCCGGCGACCAGTCCGCCGGCGACGAGCGCTACCGGATAGTCTTTCGCCAGATCGGTGTAAGTTTCCGGCGGATCGGCATCGGGAACACGCGCCAGCGGCAGGGTCTGTCGTGACCCGTCGATGCGGTCGCGCAGCGCTTCGCCTTCGTCAGCCTTGTCACTCACCAGCGCTTCTCCTTGCCAAGCCAATCGGCAACTTTCGGCCACCATTTCCGGCCTGCCGAAGCTATGGGACGGCGCAGGAACCACAGGGCGAGAAGGCCCGCCGTTCCGGCAATCACGCCTTTAGATTCGGCGGCAATTTCCACCACGTCGTCGGCAGCAGCCTTGGCCGAATTTGCAGCCTTTTCGCCAATCCGCCGACCGATGCCTTTTTCGGCCAAGGCACCTTTCAGCGCGCTGAACCGGTCCAGCACCTGTTGCCGTGCCTGTTCGCGTTGCTCGCGATCCGCCTGCAACTGATCGTCCGGCGCGCTCATCCCCTGGGGTCCTTGTCGGTCAGGATTGCGACCATCCGGCTCCACCGTGCTTTCGCGACAAGGATCAGGATCAGCGCGACGGCAAACAGCCCGCCGGCAACGATCGCCGTCGCGCCCCAGGCCGTAACAAGCGGCGCCAGTGCGATTAAAAGCCCGACAACCAGCGCGCCAAGGCCGAAAACCGCGACCGTAAAGGCAACCAGCCCGAACAGCGCGACGTCCTTGATCCCCTTCGCCGCAACCTCCGCGCGCGCCTTCTGAAAAGCGATTTCCGCTTCGGCATAAGCGCGCGCGTCTCCGCCGAGCTGCTTCAGCTCGTCGAACAGGAACGGGTCTTCAGGTTGGTCGTCTTGCAGGGGCAATGGTTCCTGAATCAGCTTTCGTCGTTCGATCCGCCACGGAACAGGCGGGCGAGGACGAAGCCGGCAACAGCGGCGAGACCGACGGCGAGGCCCGGGCTCTTCTTGACGAATTCCTTGGCGTCCGTGCCGAGTTCGCCAAGGTCCTTGGCTTCCAGCTTGGCCGCGCTTTCCTGCATGGTGCGGGCAGCGGTGCGCGCATAGTCGCCGTACTTGGCGCCCAGCTTTTCATCGATGGTCGATGCGCTGTCGGCAACGATCTGGCCAAGGCCAGAGATGGCCTCGCTGGCCTTCGCCTTGCCGTCGCGGGCCAGTTCGGTCGCCTTGACCTTCGCCTGCGCGCCGTATTCCTTGGCATCGTCCAGCAGCGCCTCGCTCTGGGAAGCGGCCTTCTGGCGGTATTCGCCGGCCTTGTCCTGCGCCTGACGGGTCAGCGCCTGCGCGCCGGCCTTCGCTTCCTCGATGGCCTTGGCGAACTTTTCCTTGGCTTCACCAGAGGCCGGAGCAGCCTTTGCCGCAGCGGCGGGCTTAGCGGCCGCGGGCTTCTTCGCCGCAGGCTTCTTGGGCGCGGCGCTCGTCTTGGCGCTGGTAGCAGGGGTCTTGGCCATGAATCGTTGTCCTATCCTTGGGATGGCTATGTGCAGTTAAATGGTAACGTATCACACACAGTCAAGTTCCTTCGGCACTTCTTATGCTGCAATGCAACTTGCCTGAGGGCAGGCGGCTGCTAAGGGGAGCGCGCAAGGCACCGTTCCGCCTTTTCCTAGCCCGGAGTTTGATAAGCAATGACCGCAATCATTGACATCCACGGCCGCGAGATTCTTGACAGCCGCGGCAACCCCACTGTCGAAGTCGATGTGCTGCTCGACGATGGCTCGTTTGGCCGCGCTGCGGTGCCGTCTGGCGCATCGACCGGGGCGCATGAGGCTGTGGAACTGCGCGATGGCGACAAGACCCGCTATCTGGGCAAGGGCGTGCTGAAAGCGGTCGAAGCGGTGAACGGCGATATCGCCGAAGCCCTCCTGGGTCTCGATGCCGAAGACCAGCGCGACATCGACCTTGCCATGATCGAACTCGACGGCACCGAAAACAAGAGCCGCCTGGGCGCCAATGCCATCCTCGGCACCTCGCTCGCGGTTGCCAAGGCCGCGGCCAATGCGCGCGGCCTGCCGCTATATTCGTACATCGGCGGCGTTTCCGCTCATGTCCTGCCGGTGCCGATGATGAACATCATCAACGGCGGCGAACATGCCGACAACCCGATCGACTTCCAGGAATTCATGATCATGCCGGTCGGCGCGGATTCGCTGGCGGAAGCCGTGCGCTGGGGTGCAGAGGTGTTCCACACCCTGAAGAAGGGCCTGCACGAAAAGGGTCTGGCGACGGCCGTAGGTGACGAAGGCGGCTTCGCCCCGAACCTTGCCTCTACCCGCGACGCGCTCGATTTCATCATGGCCTCGATCGAAAAGGCCGGCTTCAAGGCTGGGACCGACATCAAGCTGGCGCTGGACTGCGCGGCGACCGAGTTCTTCAAGAACGGCAAGTACGAGATTTCGGGCGAAGGCCTCAGCCTCAGCCCGGTGCAGATGGCGGACTATCTCGCCGATCTTACCGCGGCCTATCCGATCATCTCGATCGAAGATGGCATGAGCGAAGACGATTTCGAAGGCTGGAAGGCGCTGACTGACAAGATCGGCAGCACGGTGCAGCTCGTCGGCGACGATCTGTTCGTCACCAATCCGAAGCGCCTGGAAATGGGCATCGGCAAGGGCCTCGCCAATTCGTTGCTGGTCAAGGTCAACCAGATCGGCTCGCTCACCGAAACGCTCGAAGCGGTGTCGATCGCCAACCGCAACGGCTACACCGCCGTCATGTCGCACCGCTCGGGCGAAACCGAAGATGCGACCATCGCCGATCTCGCGGTCGCGACCAACTGCGGCCAGATCAAGACCGGATCGCTCGCGCGGTCGGACCGTCTTGCCAAGTACAACCAGCTGATCCGCATCGAGGAAGAGCTGGGCAACGCTTCGGTCTATGCCGGCGCTGCGGCGTTCGGGCGGCTTTCCGTCTGATCACTTGCCAAGCATGAAGGGCAGGCGCGGCTCCTCGCCGCGCTTGCCCGGCATGACCTGGGCGAAATAGGCCTGCATCGCGTCAATCGCCCTAGGCGTCAGCTCGACAAACACGCGGCGCGCATCGTTGGCGTCGGCGCGGCGGATCACAAGGCCGCGCGATTCGAGGATGGATAGCCAGCGAAGTGCCGTGGTTGTCGGAACGGCGGCGCCGATGCAGGCACTGGTCACCGGCACGCCTTTTCCTTCGACGGCGGCAATGAACAGGTCGAGCAGCAGATCCCATCCGGGTTCGCCGAACAGGTCCATACCTTCGAAATACTGGGCGCGCAGACGGCGCGCGCGATAGGCTTCACGCGCTGCGGCAGCCAGCATCCGGCGATCATGGATTTCCGGACCGGCCAGGGCGCCGACAACGTCTGCTTGTTCGCCGCCTCGTGCCGTTCCCGAAAGATCATCGGCGATAGCCACGATTTCCGCCGCAAGAGCAACCAGCTGCTGGGCCCGGGCGGAGCCATCGACAGGACGATCAACATCCGCAAAATCGACTGAATGCAGCGCCTTGCCCATTCGCCTGCCGAGCCCCCAATTGCTCTGCCAGCAGCATTGCCGGCTGATGCAAAGGGCTAACAGGGAAGCTTGGGGCGCGCGTGGCGAGGTAGGCCCATTTTGGACGAATGCCGATCCATTTCGAATGCGCTTGCGGCGCGAACGCCAGCGCCGGTGCAGAAATTTTCGACTCTGTTCGGTAAAGCAAAGCTTAAGCGCCGCCACGGGAAAGCCCGCATTTTCGCGCTGTCGCAAGGCCACCATCCGCAGCGTTCGACGCCTTCAAATGGCAGTCATGGCACCGCGCGCAATTGGTCCAGTTTGGGGACAATTCTCTCCGCTTCGACCTCGGCGGCCCTGCCTGACGCGACCATTTTCTTCAGGGCCGGGCGAATCATCGCCAATCGCCAAAGCGCAGGCCCGCGTCGACGAACGGGTGTGGCAGTGGCAGGCTCGACCGCCTATATCATCGACCGACTGCACATATGTCTGCCGATGCGGCGGATATTCGGGACTGTATCGAATGAAAAAATCTGGCCTTGTTTCCGCGTTCCTGCTCGGCGTTGCGACGCTTGCCCTTGGTCCCGCGGCTTGTACCACCGGTTCGGAAAACGCCGGAGCGAATGCGGCCGGAACGGCTCTGGGCATTGAGAAGGGCTTTCTCGACAAGACAGTGAAACCGGGCGACGATTTCTACGCCTATGCCAACGGCGGCTGGATGAAGACGGCCGAGATCCCCGACGACAAGCCGAGCATTGGCGGCTTCACGATCGCGCGGGACAAGACCGAAGAGCAATTGGCGGCCCTGCTCAAGGATATCGTCGACAGCCGCGCTTCCGAAGACAGCGACGCAGGCCGCATCAAGGCGCTCTACACCTCGTTCCTCGATACAAAGACGATCGAGGCGCAGGGCCTGGCACCGATCAGGGCGGATATTGACCGCTTCAACGCCATCACCGACGTGAACAGCCTGTCGCGCGTTCTGGGTGAACAGCTGCGCGCCGATGTCGACCCGCTCAATGCCACGAATTTCCACACGGAAAACCTGTTCGGCCTGTTCGTCACGCAGTCACTGAAGGGCGGCGAGGTGATGCCCTATCTGCTGCAGGGCGGCCTGGGCATGCCGGAGCGCGACTATTATCTTTCCGCCGACGCCAAGATGGCAGACCTGCGCGCGAAGTACCGCGCCTATCTCGTTGGCCTGTTCCAGCGCGCAGAGATGGCCGATGCCGAAGCCCGCGCCGACCGGGTCATGGGCCTGGAAATGAAGATCGCGCAGGCGCACGTCAGCCGGGAACAGAGCGAAGATTTCCAGAACTCGGCAACCGAGTGGGGCCGGGCGGACTTTGCGGCCAAGGCGCCCGGCATGAACTGGGACGCCTATTTGCAGACTGCGAATCTGGGCAATCAGCAGCGCTTCGCTGCCTACCACGCGCCGGCCATCACGCGGCTTTCGGCCCTGGTCGCCAGCGAACCGCTCGACGCCTGGAAGGACTGGCTGATCGCGCACCAGATCAGCACGCACGCTGCCGTGCTGCCCGAAAAGTTCGATTCCTGGGCCTTCCAGTTCTACGGCACCGCTCTTCAAGGGACCAAGGCCCAGCGGACGCGAGAGAAGCGCGCGATGGGCGCGGTGAACGCTTATCTCGGCGATGCGCTCGGCAAGCTCTATGTCGAAAAGCATTTCCCGGCCCAGGAAAAGGCCGAAATCCAGGGCATGGTCGGCGAGATCAAGACCGCCTTTGCCCGTCGTATCGAGCGGCTGACGTGGATGTCGCCGTCGACGCGCAAGGAAGCGATCGAAAAGGTGCGCACGATCGAAGTCGGTGTCGGCTATCCCGATACGTGGAAGGACTATGCCGGCTTCACGCCCAAGGCTGACACCGCCTACGCCAATGTCGTCGCTGCCGAAAAGCTCAACACCGCGCAGCAGATTGCCAAGATCGGCAAGCCGATGGACCGGCGCGAATGGTGGATGAACGCGCAGCTGGTCAACGCCGTAAACCTGCCGGTGCAGAACGCGCTGAATTTCCCGGCAGCGATCCTGCAGCGGCCGTTCTTCGATCCGAAGGCTGACGCGGCTTACAACTACGGGGCCATCGGCGCGGTGATCGGCCACGAAATCAGCCACAGCTTCGATAACAACGGCGCAGCATTCGACGCCACCGGCAAGCTGCGCAACTGGTGGACGCCGAGCGATCTTGCCCGCTTCGAGAAGGCCGGAAAGGCACTCGCCGACCAATACGACGCCTACAAGCCGTTCGACGACCTGCACCTCAACGGCAAGCTCACGCTGGGCGAAAATATTGCCGATGTGGCCGGCCTTGCAGCGGCGCTCGATGCCTATCACGCTTCGTTGAAGGGCAAGCAGGCTGCGGTCATCGACGGCTTCACCGGCGATCAGCGGTTCTTCATCGCCTATGCTCAGTCCTGGGCGACGAAAATGCGCGAAGAATCGCTCCGCGGCCGCATCGCCACCGATGGCCATGCCCCCGGCATGTATCGCGCGCAGACAGTACGCAACATCGATGCCTGGTACCGCGCCTTTGACGTTCAGCCGGGCGAGAAGCTGTATCTGCCGCCGGAAAAGCGCGTGAAGGTGTGGTGAAGCGGCTCAGGCGTCGATGCTGACCGCGTTCAACCGCGCCAGCTGATCGGCGTCGAGCACCAGCTTGGCCGAGGCGCAAAGTTCGCGCACCTGGCCGGGTGTTGTCGCGCTGGCAATCGGCCCCCAGACGCCCGGTCGGCTGCGCAGCCAGGCGAGAGCGATCTGGCTGATGGTAGCGTCGGTTTCCGCCGCCAGATCGCGCAGAACCGCCAGCGCCTGCCAGGCCGAATCCTTGGCGAACATGGCGGCGTTCTGTTGCCGTGCCGCAGACCCGAAGTCCTCCGGCCGCGAATATTTGCCTGTCAGGAACCCGGCCGCTAGCCCGTAATAGGGGAGGACGGCCATGCCTTCGCGCAGGGCGAGGGCTTCCAGTTCACGCGGATATTCGTTGCGCCACACAAGGTTGTATCCCGGTTGGATAACGCTGAAGGGCCGGAATCCCTGGGCGCGAAGCTCCGCGTTGAACGCGGCAAGCCGATCGGCCTGCGTGTTCGAAACACCCAGTTCGCGCACCTTGCCTTGGGCAACCAGCGGACCGAAGGCCTCGGCCACGTCCATCGGAGTGCTGGTGCCATCGTCGCGATGGACGTAATAGAGATCAATCCGATCACTGCGCAGGCGGTCACACGAACCCTCGAACGCCGCCTTCACCTTTGCCGGTGCATAGCTTCCCGGCGGGCCGCCCTGACCGGTCTTGGTTGCGATGAACAGGTCATCGCGGACACCGCGACTGCCCGCCCATTCGCCGATGATCGCTTCGCTTTCGCCGCCGACATTGCCGGGCACCCAGTTCGAATAGCCTTCGGCCGTATCGATGGCGCGGCCACCGGCTTCGAAGAAGGCATCCAGAACGGCGAAGCTGGCGTCGCGGTCTATCGTCCAGCCAAAGGCGTTGCCGCCCAGAACCAGCGGCAAGCCGCCGAGACCGGGATGCGCTTCAGGCACCGAATTTTTCGCGCAGCGCCAGCAGCGCCAGCGCGGCCTTTGCCGCTTCGCCGCCCTTGTCCTTCTGCTTCGGGTCGGCGCGGACGATGGCCTGCTCCTCGTTCTCGACCGTCAGAATGCCGTTGCCGATCGCAACGCCATCCATGGTCAGCGCCATGATGCCGCGCGCGCTTTCACCCGCGACGATCTCGAAGTGATAGGTTTCGCCGCGGATGACGACGCCAATGGCAACATAGCCCTCATAGTCGCCCGATTGGTCGGCCAGCGCGATGGCGCCCGGAATTTCAAGCGCGCCGGGCACGGTGATGACCTCAACCTTGTGGCCGGCGGCCTTCAGCGCGTTGCGCGCGCCTTCAACCAGCATATCGTTGAGGTGATCGTAGAACCGGGCTTCGACTATCAGGAACTTTGCCATTTCAACTCCAGAATTGCGCTAGCCGGCGGACCACAGCGCCACCATGACGCCGCCGGCAAGGATCATCAAGGCGCCGATTGCCCGGCGCAGGTCTATTGCTTCCTTGAGCATCGTGCCGCCAAGCACAAGCCCGATGAGGACACTTGTTTCCCGCAAGGCGGCCACGGCGCCCACGGGCGCGAGCCGGAACGCGAACAGCGCCGGGACGAACGCGGCCAGCGCGAGCAAACCGGCCTTGATGCCGATTGCCGCCTCGCGCTTCAGGGCAGGGCCGATGCGCCCGCCGTCGCGGATGGCAAGGAGCGCGGGCATGGAGAACCCATCAGCGACATAGAACCAGGCGATGAAATGCAAGGCGCTATCAGCCAGCCGGACGCCCTTGGCATCGATCAACGAATAAGCGGTGGTGAGCAGGCCGGTAAGCCCCGCGACGGCCGCACCTGCAAGGGAGACCGTGCCATGCCGCACCAGCGCCAATATGCCTGAGCACAGCAGAACCACGCCAAGGACCGTGCCGAAGGACGGCACCTCTTTCAACATGACCACCGCGAACAGCAGCGTGAACAGCGGCGCCGTGCCGCGGGCCAAGGGATAGGCAATCGAGAAGTCGCTGAGCCGGTAGGAGTGGATCAGAACCCACTGATACAGAGCGTGGACCAGCGCAGCCGCAACGATCCACGGCATGAGGCTGGCGGGCGGGGTGCCAAAGGCCAAGGCTACCGGACCGAACGCCGCCAGCCCGGTCAGGCGGATCCACGCCTGGACCGCAAGCTTGTCCGTCCCCGCCTTGAGATAGGCGTGCGAGAAGGCCGTGGCGAACGCAGAGGCCAGCGCCAGCAGGATTCCCAGCTGGACGCTCGTCACGATCACGCGATAGGCCGCTCACCGACGATGGACAGCCCATAGCCTTCCAGCGCTACCAGCGAGTGGTGCGTGTTGGTCAGCAGGACCATGTCGTGAACGCCCAGTTCCGCCAGAATCTGCGCGCCGACGCCGTAATCGCGCAATTCCTCGATAGGCGCGTCCTCACCCGCGCGGATCGAGGTCTTTATCTCGATGGTGCGCGACATCAGGCGGTGCATCGGACGGTTGATCACCACGATCACGCCCGTGCCTTCGTTGGAGATCAGCTCCATCGAGCGCTGCAACAGGTTCGCGCGCTCGCTTTCCTCGCCAAAGATGTCGGAGAACAGCGACAGCGTGTGCATGCGCACCAGCGTGGGGCTTTCCGGATCGATCTTGCCCTTGACCAGCGCCATGGTCTCGTCGCCCGTGGCCTTGTTGAAGAAGGTCACGGCCTTCCAGTCGCCGCCCCAGCGGCTCTTGAACGGCAGTTCCGCGCGCTTTTCGACCATGCGGTCGTGCTTGCGGCGATAGGCAATGAGATCGCGGATCGTGCCGATCTTCAGGTTGTGCAGACGCGCGAAGCCGACCAGATCGTCGAGCCGCGCCATGGTGCCGTCTTCGCGCATGATCTCGCAGATCACGCCCGAGGGATTGAGGCCGGCAAGGCGCGAAATGTCGCATGCCGCTTCGGTATGGCCAGCCCGCACCAGCACGCCACCGGGGCGCGCGCGCAGCGGGAAGACGTGGCCCGGGGTGACGATATCGTCCTTGCCCTTGGTGCCATCGATAGCGACCGAAATGGTGCGCGCACGGTCTGCGGCAGAAATGCCGGTGGTGACGCCCTCGCGCGCCTCGATAGAGGTGGTGAAGGCCGTTTCGTGCCGGGTGCCGTTGTTGCGGCTCATCAGTTCAAGGCCAAGCTGTTCCACCCGTTCACTGGTCAGCGTCAGGCAGATCAGTCCGCGGCCATGCGTCGCCATGAAATTCACGGCATCAGGTGTGGCCATCTGCGCCGGGATGATCAGATCGCCCTCATTCTCGCGGTCTTCGTCATCGACAAGGATGTACATGCGGCCGTTGCGAGCCTCGTCGATGATTTCCTCGATCGGCACCAGCACGGGCGAATCGTCGTTCGCGAACAGGAAGCGCTCCAGCTTGGCAAGCGTGTCGCTCGTCGGGTTCCATTCCGCATCCGTGCAATCGCGCAGGGTGTTGGCGTGGAGGCCTGCCGCGCGGGCAAGGCCAGTGCGGGTCATGCGGTTCGAGAGGACGAGTTCGCGGACTCGTTCGATCGTCAATGTGCTCATGGAATCGTCATGTCACATTTTAATGTGACTGGCAAATGTCAGATCACATTCTTATCTTGTGAATGACGATTTCGCCAAGCTAACTGAGCCCACGCGAAGATCCCGGCGCACAGCACACACCCCACAATCGCAACCCCAGCACTCAAACCCCAGGCACGGATCCAGTAGAGCAGCGGGTAGTGAAGGGCATAAAGGGGGAACGACAGTTCACCGGCAATCGTCGAGAGCCGGCGCGCACCTTGCAAGGCGAGGCCTCCCAGCAGCAGGGGCACGCACAGGACATAGACAAACGCCACGTCCCACAACCAATTTGTGCCATCAATCCGTTCGGGAATAGCGAACCACAACGGCATGACGATTAGCGCGAGAATGCCGAGCAGCGGATCAATCCGGCGCTGCCCCCAGGAGCGCCACACCAGCACACCCATCGCATAGGCCGTGGCGACCCGCGACAGGCCTTCGAGTACGTCGCCGCTGCGCGACCCGATATCAAGATGGCCGTGATCACGTGCCAGATAGCCGAGCAGGGCGCCGGCCAGAACGATCAGCGCAACCAGCCCACAGTTCGAAATCCGCCAGAACACGCCGTGCGCCAGGTTCGCCACGAGCTCGAAGAATATCGACCAGGCCGGCACGTTGAGCGCAAAGGAGTTGCGCGACCAGGGGTTGGGCAGCAGTAGCAGGTTGACCATTGCCACACCGAGAAGCGGAATATCCTCACCCCGCGTGCCTTCCGGCAGAAACGCGAGGAACAGGATGCCGCCGAGCGCCATGGTCGGCCAGAGCCGGCGGTAACGCGCCGTGAAAAAGGCCATGGGCCGCATGCCGGCCGCGAGGCGCGGCTCATAGGTTCGTGCCATGACATAGCCTGACAGCACGAAGAAGAAGTCGACGGCGAGGTAGCCGCGCGGAAAAAGATCCGGAAATTGCGGAAACAGCACGTGCGCGTGCATGATCACCACCGCCATCGCGGCAATTCCCCGCAAGGCGTCCAGCCCATGCAGGCGGCCGGTATCGATGTCCCCCGTGAGTGCGGCTTTGGATGGCACGGTCCCGCAATAGGCAGCTAAGGCGCGGGCGGCTAGGTTGTACCGCAAAGAAAACGTGGACGATGCCGCGCAAACGCGCGCAGCCAGCAACCAAACCTGTACGGCGATGGAAAGGGGGTGGTGGACGCACTAGGGCTCGAACCTAGGACCCGCTGATTAAGAGTCAGCTGCTCTACCAACTGAGCTATGCGTCCGTATCCCGCAAGGGATTCCCGAAGTCGGGAAGAAGGGGTGGTGGACGCACTAGGGCTCGAACCTAGGACCCGCTGATTAAGAGTCAGCTGCTCTACCAACTGAGCTGTGCGTCCATTCCCGTATCGGCGTTTGGTCGCGCCGGGAGCCGCCCCCATAACGATTCTGGCGG
>JBJTLW010000196.1:0-20989 GCA_046063225.1 Novosphingobium sp.
CCCCTGACATCCGTCAGGGGCTTGGCAACACCGGCCCTCTCCCCCAGCCCCACCGCCCACAAGGTACCATGAACGGGCGGTTGGGCCGGGGGAGAGGGCCGGTGATGCCAAGCCAATCACGGAGGTGATTGGCGCACCAAGACAAAACTCACGCCGGTGTTGCCCGGAAAGCCTGGACGGGCTTTCCGCACCCAACCAAAAAAACTCCCACCAGCCCCAAAAAACGGACCGCGTTGCCGGAGGTTGGCAACGCGGCCCTATCGCCTGACCCGGTCTTGGGGAATGATGGTCAGGTCAGGCGATGCTCAGGAATGCTTCGCCGGCGGGGTCACTGTCCGGGCTTGCCGAAGGCGATCGAGCCCGAAACCCCCGGCCCGAAGATGTTGTACGTCAACCCCGCGTGGCTGGCGCCCGGTCCGGCCAGGAAGCCGAAGATGTGCGAGGTGGAGTTCGTGTTCTGGAACACACCATTGCTGGCAATGGCCATCGGCGCGTTGTTGGCGGTGGTGTAGGTGTTGCCGTTCACCGTAACATTCGCGCTGAAATCGGCGGTCAGGGTGCCGAAGTTGACCGCGAAGCTGGCGGAATTGAGCGTGCCGGGGGCCGCCGCGCCCGATTGCAGCGTCGGCTTTGTCGCGCCGACCATGGTGTAGTTCACCGTGCCGGACGTCGGCATGTTGGTGACCGGGGTTCCCCAGACGAAGCTCAGGCCGCCGTTCGCCGGAATTTCCGCCGTGGCATTGCCGTTGCTGCGATCGATGATCGTGCCTCCGGCCCAGCGCGCCCAGCCGATCACGCCGCCTGCCGTGCCATAGTCAACCACGCTGGCCGTGCCGCGCTGATAGGCGGAGCTTGCCAGCCCGATGGACTGCAATTGCCCATCGGCGTTGGCAACCGCGCCCGAAGCGGTATTGGCGTAGAAGCTGCCTTCGGAATAACGCGACGTGCTGCCGGGAAGGTTCGTCCGGCCAACCATGCGAACCATGTTGTTGTCGCCCGTCGGAGCCGCCTGGGTGGTCGTCTGCGAACCGCCCGAGCTGCCGGAGGTCGATCCGTTGGCCCCGAACAGTGCCGCGCCGACGATGCCGGTCTGGTTCTGGTTGCGTGAGGCGACATAGGTGATGCCGACCGTGTCGGTGCCACCGGCGAAGGCGCCGTAGACGCCGATCGAGCACGAAATGCCGTCACAGGCGCCCGAATTGTCCGTCGCCGGCGCGCTGAACGAGAAGTTCTGCGTGCCCGAAAGCGTCAGGGACTGGTCGCTTTGCCCCGGGTTGGCCGCACCGCCGGGCGTGGTGAAGGAATAGACCAGGTTGCCGCCGGTCTGCGGCATGGTGATCGTGCCGTCGAACCCGATCCTGTTGGTGCTGCCAAAGGCGATGGCGAGGCGGGCGTTGAAGGCGCCCGGCGCCAAGGTGCCGATGCCGATGGTCGGCTTGGTGGCGGCGATCATCGTATAGGTGATCGTGCCGGTCGTCGGCAGGGCGAAGCCGGTCGGAACCGGGCGGGCGAGCATGTAGTGCAGGCCCTGATTGGCGTTGAAGGTATAGGCCGTGGTGCCCGTCGTCGTGCCGCCAGACCAGCGGCCGATCACGGCATTGGCATTGCCGTAGACGTCGGTCACCGTGTTGGTGCCGTTGCCCCGGGTGATGACACCGTTGCGGACATAGCCGGTCATGCCGCCGTTGCTGCCCAGCGTGTAGGACGTGGCGTCGAAGCCGAATTCACCGCCGACAATGCCCGCATTGCCGATGACCATGTTGACCTTGGCCGTCGCCGGATTGAAGCCGCCGGTATAGCCGGTCAGGACCGCCGGGGGCGTGCCGGTGCCGCCGGTATTGCCCGAACCGCCGCCGGTCACGATGGTCGCCAGGCCGGAATAGTTGTTCGGCGTGCCGCCGCCCGCGACATAGGTGTAATAGCCCTGGAAGAAGGTGAGCGAGGTGCCGGTGAAGAACTGGCCCAGGATGCCCGCGTCGATCAGCGCCTGCAGGTAGGCCTGCAACTGCGCCAGCGTCAGTCCGCTGTAATTGCCCGGAACGCCGCCGCCCTGCAGATAGACGTAATAGGCGTTCAGCGCGTTGACGTAGGTGGCATAGGCCGGCAGCCCGGTGAAGGCCGCGGGCGATCCGCCGCCTGAGACGAAGTTGTAGTAAGCCGTCAGGAAGGTGGCGCGATCGCCGGTGAACAGGCTCGAATAGACCCCGGCGTTGATCAGCGCCTGCAGATAGGCCTGCAACTGCGCCGGGGTCAGCGCGGTATAGGCACCCGGCAGCCCGCCGCCCTGAAGGTAGGTGTAATAGGCGTTCAGCGCGGTCTGGTAGTTGAGATAGACCGGCAGCTGGGCATAGCCGTTGGCCGTCCCGCCGTTGCCGAGGTAGGCGAAATAGGCCTGCAGGAAGCTGGCGTTGGCCCCCAGATCACCCACCCGGTTCGCCGCGATCAGCGCGTTGATATAGGCGCGCAGCTGCTCCAGCGTCAGCGCGGTATAGCCCGAAGGCAGGCCGCCGTTTGCAAGATAGGCGTAGTAGGAATTGAGTGCCGAGGCGAAGGCCGGGTAGTCCGGCGGGGTCGGCAGGCCGGCGAACAGGTTGGGATTGTTGCCGCCGATGATCCAGGCGTAATACTGCGCCCAGAAGGTGCCGAGATCGCCCGTGAAGCGCGCGGTTGCCCCGGCGCTTTCCAGCGCGGCGAGATAGGCGCGGATCTGGTCCGGCGTCAGCGCGGTGTAGGCCGAAGGCACGCCGCCCTGCTTCAGAAACTCGTAATAGGCGGAAAGCGCGGTCGAATAGCCGGCAAAGATGTTCACCGGCAGCTGGGCATAGCCATCCACCGCACCGCCGCCCTGCAGCCAGATCAGGTAGCCGTTGAAGAAGCTCGCCTGCGCGCCAAGCGTCTGGTCGAACAGGCCGGTCGCCTTCAGCGTTTCCAGATACTGGCGCAGCGCCGCCAGATCGGCCGCCGTATAGGTGGAGGGCAGGCGGCCCTGCTGCAGGAAGATGTAATAGGCGTTGAGCGAAACCCGCGCCTGATCGGCAAAGGCAAGGCCGTTGCCGCTGGCGGACAGGCTGCTCAGGTAGGCCGTCAGCAGCGCCTGGTTCTGCGCGGTCAGGTTGGCCAGCAGCCCGGCGTCACGCAGGAAGGTCAGATAGGCGGTGATCGTCGTCTGGCTGGCGCCGGTGAAGGCGGTCGGCGATCCGCCGCCCCGGATGAAGGCGAAATAGGCGTTGGTCAGATCGGTGTAGCGCACCAGGAACTGATCGGCGTTGCCACCGCCAAGGATAAAGGCAAGATAGGCATCGATGAGGACGCGGTTCTGCCCCGAAAGCGATCCGAAGCCGGCGGTGCGGCCGCGGAAGCTGATGAACGAATTGATCTGCGCCAGGTTCGCGCCCTTGAACGAGCTGGGCAGCGCGCCCGACCGGATCAGGTCCAGATACTGCACCATGAACCCGGCATAGGCATTGAGGAAGTTCGCCTGGCTGCCGCCGCCGGCAAGGTATTGCAGATAGGTGCGGATGATGTCCGCCGCCGCGCCGTTGAACGGACGGCCGCCATAGGCGCCGTTGAGGTTGCCGGCATAGGCCACCAGCAGGGCCAGATCGCCCGAAGGGTAGCTTTCTATGCTGGGGTTGGCCGATGCCGCCTGCACCCGGCGCGCGGCAGCAACCACGTCGCCCGACGCCCCGGCGGCCGCCAGCGCGTCACCCAGAACCACGGGAACGCCGTTGGTCGCTGCCGCAACCGCGCCGTCTTCGCCGCCCATGGGCTGAACGCTGCTCTCGGTGCCCCCACCGGCCGCCGGGACTGCCGCGGCGCCATTGGCCACGGCAAGCTGGGCGCGATTGTCTGCTGCGTCCCACATCTGGCCGGCGGTGAAAGTGCGCGGGCTGCCGGTGCCGATGATCAGGATCACGGTGCCGGTCAGCACATGGCCGCGCGCCTCGTTGCGGCCATTGGTGCCGGCGGTGACGGAAAAGCTCGCCGCCGAACCGTGTCCGGAAACGCGGCCCTCGCCGCGGTCGGCAAGGTGGACGATCACCGGCGTGCCATCGCCCGAGGCGACGGTGACCGTGCCTGAAAACAGGTCGATCGATCCGTCGGCGCGGATCTGGAAGCTGGCGCCGGCGACGAAACTGGCCGTGCCGCCCGATTCCAGGCGGATCTGGGTGACGCCGGAAACCTGCGTCACGCGCTGGCCTTCGTTGGCGGCGCGGGCAAGGTTGCTGTCGGTGGCGTAAAGCGTCGTGCTGGCCCCAAGCGCCGGGCTGGCGAAGGCAAGAACCGAAGCGGTGGCGAGGAAGGCGGAAGAGAGGCGGGTCATTTGCGTGACTCCCGAAAAAGGTTCAGAATTCGAAGCGAAGGCTGGCCGAAGCGGTCCAGCGTTCGTGATCGTAGAGCGCGATGTTGCTCCAGTTGCGGGTGTAGGTGGCCTTGGGCTGGATGAAGACCTTGGGCATGACCGCGAACTTCAGGCCGGCCGACAGGTCGAGCCGGGTATCCTCGCGCTTCACCAAGAACAGCGTGTCGGGCTGATCGTATTTCGCATATTGCAGGGCAGCCCCGCCCACCACGGCGAGCTTTTCCATGATCGGAAACTCCGCGCCGATGCTGGCGCCGGCAAAGCTGTTGGAATTGTGATCGCCTGCCTGCTGGCGCGTTTCCTCGTGCCCGCCGATCAGGCTGGCAGACAGGTTGCGCGTGACGAGCCCGACGCCAAGCGTGAAGCGGTCGGCGCTGCGCAGCGGATCGGTATCATAGTCCAGGCGGTTCCACTGGGCGGAGAAGGACAGCGCCTTGCCGCCTTCCAGGCGGTGCGTGTACTGGCCGATCGCGCCCCATGCGGTGCGGTAG
This sequence comes from Novosphingobium sp., assembly GCA_046063225.1. Lineage (GTDB taxonomy): Bacteria > Pseudomonadota > Alphaproteobacteria > Sphingomonadales > Sphingomonadaceae > Novosphingobium. Next base: position 4,855 of record JBJTLW010000196.1, read on the forward strand.
CCGGTGTGGCCCAGCCAGAACTTCTGCACCTGCCCCGACAGCGAAACCACGTCCTGGTTGGCAAAGGTGTGGGCATAGCCGGCGGTGCCGGTCAGGCTGGCCTGATCGAAGTTGCGGCTGTCGAAATTGTCGCGCCAGTTGCCCAGCAGACTGCCGAACACGCGGTCCTGACGGCCAACGCCGACCACGCCGGACAAGCCCGATGACAGCTCGTAGAACTCGTCGTCGGTCGCCCGCGCCCCGGCGCCCAGCGTGCCGGGACCAAGCGCGGCGAACAGCGGAATGGTGATCGCGGCCAGATCGGTTGCGGCGTTGATATTGCTGTCATAGCCCATGCTCGCCTCGGCAAAGCCGGACACGTCGGAACCGCCGCCCTTGATCTGCTTGTCGAACTGGCGAACGAAGCCGGTGAAGCGCTGGCGCACCGGATCGGGCAGGCTGGGATCGTCAACCACGGTCGCGAACTGCTGGCGCGCCGTGTCGATGTCGCCGGCCATGGCATAGGCGCGGGCGAGTTCGGCGCGGGCCTGCGCGTGGTTTGGCTGCACCGCAAGAACGCGCTGGAAAGCGATGATTGCGGCGCCGAAACGGCCGGAATCTGCGGCTGCGATGCCCAGCGCATAGTCATAGGCAGGATCGCCCGCCTTGGCCGCTTCCTCGGCCGCTAGCGCGCGGTAATTGGCATCAGCCTGCGCGGCCGCATTGGGCGCGCTCTGCGCGGCGGCGGGAAGCGCAACGCCGGCCAGCAAGCCGGCAGCAAGCCCGGCGCAGGCCTTGGCGGAAAGTCGTGTCATCTGTGTTGCCCCATCATTCCAGCGGTTTGGTTCGCGTGTGGAATGGGCCAAGGGGGCGGGCCTGTCCGCTGACAAAGCCTGTTAGGTGCGTGACAATTTCCGTGTCGGGGACTGGTAAGGCCACTAGCCAGATCGCCGACGCGATGCTAACCGCATCGGGTCAGACGGAACGGTATTGCAATCGATTGCAATGATTCTAGAATGCGCCTGACTTCCAAACCGGGGGACCCAGGCGAATGCCATTCACTGCCGATACCCTTTTGCTGTTCGGGGCGACCGGAGACCTCGCCCAGCGCATGCTGTTGCCCTCGCTTTGCGCGCTCGGCGCCGATGGCCTGATTTCGCCCACACTGAAGATTGTCGGCACGGCACGGCAGGATCTCGACGATGCCGGCTATCGCCAGTTTGCGCGTGAAGCTCTGGAGAAATACCTTCCGGCCGATCGCCGTGGGTCAATGGCGGAGTTCCTCAACCGGCTGCATTACCAGTCGCTCGACGCGAACAATACCGATGGCTTTGCCGCCCTGGCGGACAAGGTCGGGCCGATCGGCAAGGGTCTGGCGATCTTCCTGTCGACCGCGCCGCACCTGTTCGAACCGACCATTGCCGGCCTGAAAGCCAGCGGCCTCGCTGGCGAGGCGGTGCGCATCGGGTTGGAAAAGCCGCTCGGCACCGATCTCGAATCGAGCCGGCACATCAACGATGCCGTTGCCAGCGCCTTCCCGGAAGAGCGCACCTTCCGCATCGATCACTATCTCGGCAAGGAGACCGTGCAGAACCTGCTGGCGCTGCGCTTTGCCAACATCCTGTTCGAACCGCTGTGGAACGCGGCGCATATCGATCACGTCCAGATCACCGTGGCCGAAACGGTCGGGCTGGAATCGCGCGTCGGCTATTACGATGGCTCGGGCGCGCTGCGCGACATGGTGCAGAACCACATGCTGCAGCTGCTCGCGCTGGTGGCGATGGAACCGCCAGCCAGCTTCGATGCCACGGCCATCCGCGACGAGAAGGTGAAGGTGCTGCGCTCGCTGCGGTTTGTCGGGGCCGAGGAATCGGTGACGGGGCAGTACCGCGCCGGGGCCATCGGCGGCCAGCCGGTTCCGGGCTACGACGAGGAACTGGGCAAGGATTCGGACACGGAAACCTTCGTTGCCATCAAGGCTCATGTCGATAACTGGCGCTGGAAGGGCGTGCCGTTCTATCTGCGCACCGGCAAGCGTCTGCCGGAACGCGTGACCGAAATCGTCGTTTCGTTTCGCCGCGTGCCGCATTCGATCTTTGCTTCCAAGGCCGCCAAGACGGTGCCGAACAAGCTGGTGATCGGCATCCAGCCGGAAGAGAACATCACCCTGCAGGTTATGGCCAAGGTGCCCGGCCTGGACCGCGATGGCATCCGCCTGCGCCCCGTGCCGCTTGATATCGCGATGAGCGACGCCTTTGCCGGACCGGTGAAGCGCATCGCCTATGAACGCCTGCTGCTCGATCTGATCGAAGGCGATCAGACGCTGTTCGTCCGCCGCGACGAGGTGGAGGCGCAGTGGGACTGGATCGATGCCATCCGCGCCGGCTGGACCGAACACGGCATCACGCCGAAAACCTACAGTGCGGGTTCGTGGGGGCCGAGCGCGGCGATTGCCCTTGCCGAACGCGACGGAGTGACCTGGCATGAGTAGCCTCAACCCGATCGTCGAGCGCGTCACGGCGCGGATCATCGAGCGCTCGCGCGAAGGGCGCACGCGCTACCTCGACCTGATGAAGCGCGAAGCCGAGGCGCACGGCAACCGATCGTTCCTCGGCTGCTCCAACCTTGCCCACGGCTTTGCCGGGGCCGAGGCCGATCAGGCGACCATTGCCTTCACCAAGGCATCGAACCTGGGCATCGTCACCGCCTATAATGACATGCTGTCGGCGCATCAGCCCTATGGCCGCTATCCCGAAGCGATGAAGCTCTATGCCCGCGAAGCCGGTGCAACCGCGCAGGTCGCGGGCGGCGTTCCGGCCATGTGCGACGGGGTGACGCAGGGCTATGACGGCATGGAGCTGTCGCTGTTCAGCCGCGATGCCATTGCGCAAGGCACGGCCATCGCGCTCAGCCATGCGATGTTCGATGGCATGGCGCTGCTGGGTATCTGCGACAAGATCGTGCCCGGCCTCGTCATGGGCGCGCTGCGCTTTGGCCATCTGCCCGCCGTGTTCGTGCCGTCCGGCCCCATGCCCAGCGGCATCGGCAACAAGGAAAAGCAGAAGGTCCGCCAGCTCTATGCCGAGGGCAAGGCAAGCCGCGAGGAATTGCTGAAGAGCGAGATGGGATCGTACCATTCGCCCGGCACCTGCACCTTCTACGGCACGGCCAATTCCAACCAGATGATGATGGAACTGATGGGCTTGCACGTGCCGGGCAGCGCCTTCGTGCCGCCCAACACGCCCTTGCGCTCTGCCCTGACGCGGGCGGCCGTGCACCGCCTCGCCGCGATCACGAAGAAGGGCGAAGACTATCGCCCGATGGCCGAGGTGGTCGATGAACGGGCCATCGTCAATGCGGCGGTCGGCCTGCTGGCGACCGGCGGATCGACCAACCACGCCATGCACTTGCCCGCCATGGCTCGCGCTGCGGGCATCTCCATCGACTGGCAGGATCTCGACGAACTGTCCGGCGTGGTGCCGCTGATCGCCCATGTCTATCCCAATGGCGCGGCTGATGTGAACCACTTCCACGCGGCCGGCGGCATCGGCTTTGTCGTGCGCGAACTGCTGGGCGCCGGGTTGATCCACGGCGACATCCTGACCATCAGCAAGGGCGGCATGGCCGACTATGCCCGCGAACCGGCGCTGGCCGGCGAATCGCTCGAATGGCGCGACCTGCCCGAGGCGAGCGGCGATGACACCATCCTGCGTCCGGTCGCCGCGCCGTTCAGCCCCGATGGCGGCATGCGGCTGGTTTCGGGCAACCTTGGCCGCGGCACCTTCAAGACCAGCGCGGTCGATCCGCTGCGCTGGACGATCGAGGCGCCGTGCCGCGTGTTCGACAGCCAGGACGCGGTGCAGGCCGCGTTCAAGGCGGGCGAGCTTGACCGCGACGTCGTGGTCGTCGTGCGCTTTCAGGGACCGCGCGCCAACGGCATGCCCGAACTGCACAAGCTGACCCCGCCGCTGGGCGTGCTGCAGGACAAGGGCTTCAAGGTGGCGCTGGTGACCGACGGGCGCATGTCCGGTGCATCGGGCAAGGTGCCGGCCGCGATCCACGTCACGCCCGAGGCGCTGGGCGGCGGCATGCTCGCCCGGCTGCGCGATGGCGACATGGTACGCCTCTGCGCAAACAAGGGCAGCCTTGAAACCGACGCCGATCTCGATGCGCGCGAAGCCGCGCCTCCGCCGCCTCCGGCCGAAGGCATGGGCCGCGAACTCTTTGCCCTGTTCCGTGCGCTGGCCGACGGGGCCGAGCGCGGCGCCTCGCCCATTCTCGCGGCAGGAGGGCTCTGATCCGTGACCGATATCGTCACCATCGATATCGGCGGCACCCATGCCCGCTTCGCGCTGGCCGCGATTGACGCGGCCGGCGTCATCACGCTGGACGAGCCGGTCACGCTGCACACGCGCGATCACGCCAGCTTCCAGACCGCGTGGGAGGATTTTGCAACACGCAGCGGCGGCAGCCTGCCGCGCGATTGCGCCATTGCCATCGCCGGTCCGGTGGGGGGCGAAGTCATCCGCTTCACCAACAACCCGTGGATCATCCGCCCGGCGCTGATCCCGGAAAAGCTCGGCGTCGATCGCTACACGCTGGTCAACGATTTCGGCGCCGTGGGCCATGCCGCGGCCAAGGCGGGGCCGGACGAATTCGTCCACCTGTGCGGGCCCGAAGGCGATCTGCCGGCGGCAGGCACACTGTCCATCGTCGGCCCCGGCACCGGGCTTGGCGTCGCGCATGTCTGGCGCGATGGCCTGCCCGGCGCACAAGGCGGCGGCTACCGCGTCCAGGCGACCGAGGGCGGGCACATTGCCTTCGCCCCGCTCGATTCGATTGAAGAGGCGATCCTTGCCCGCCTGCGCCAGCGCCATTCGCGCGTTTCGGTGGAACGCGTGGTTGCCGGACCGGGCATCGTCGACATCTATGAAACGCTGGCCGCCATGGAAGGCCGCGCGATAGAACCGCTCGACGACCGGACGATCTGGCAGCGCGGCAGCAGCGGGGAAGACAGTCTGGCCGCCGCCGCGATCGACCGGTTCTGCCTGTCGCTCGGTTCGGTCGCGGGCGATATCGCGCTGGCTCAGGGGGCCAGCGGCGTCGTCATCGCCGGCGGTCTGGGGCTGCGCATTCGCGATAGCCTGATGGTCTCGGGCTTTGCCGACAGGTTCCGCGCCAAGGGCCGGTTCGAGGCGCTCATGGCCGGCATCCCGGTCAAACTCATCACCCATCCGCAGCCCGGCCTGTTTGGCGCCGCCGCTGCTTTCGCGCAGGAGCATCTGAAGTGAGCAACCCCGAAGCGGTCATGACACTGGCCCCCGTGATCCCGGTTCTGGTGATCGATGACGTGGCTCATGCCGTGCCGATTGCCCAGGCGCTCGTCGCCGGCGGCCTGCCCGCGCTGGAAGTGACGCTGCGCACGCCCTGCGCGCTCGACGTGATCCGCGCGATGAAGCAGGTGCCGGGCGCGGTCGTGGGCGCAGGCACGGTGCTGAACCCGCGTGAACTGGACGCGGCGCTGGAGGCGGGGGCGGAATTCATCGTCTCGCCCGGTCTTACCGCCGATCTTGGCAAGGCGGCCGTTGCCGCAAACGTGCCCTTCCTGCCCGGCACGGCCAATGCCTCCGACATCATGCTCGGGCTCGATCTGGGGCTGACGCGCTTCAAGTTCTTTCCGGCGGAAGCCTCGGGCGGGATCAAGGCGCTGTCCGCCATCGCCGCGCCGTTTGGCATGGCCAAGTTCTGCCCCACTGGCGGCATCACGCCGGAATCCGCGCCCAACTGGCTGGCGCTTGATGCGGTCCTGTGCGTCGGCGGATCGTGGATGGTACCCAAGGGCACGCCAGACGTTGCCGCTATCGAAGCGGCGGCGCGCCGGGCTGCGGGTCTGCGCGGATGAGCGCCCCGGCGCCCGTTTCCATCGCCGCGCTGGAACAGCGCCTTCAGGATCTGCACACGCGCACGGCGGAAACACCGCTGTTCAACCCGGTGTTTCAGCTCAGTCTCGAGCTGTCGCGCCAGCTTGAACAGGGCGCGCTGTCGCTCGATCAGGTCAGCGCGCTGGTCAGCGAACTGGAGTGCGAATCGCTGCAATCGCGGGCGCGGCGGCTCCACCGGCAGATCGCTCCGGTCGATCCGACCGCCAACGAAGCGGCGCTCGACGGACTGGATGCGCCCGCCGATTTTTCTGCCTTTGCCAGCCAATGGCAGGCGCCGCTCGCCCATGTCGTGTTCACCGCGCACCCTACTTTCCTGCTCAGCCGGGCGCAAAGCGCGGCCGTTGCCGATGCGGCGGCCAGCGGCAGCTTTGCCGAGGCGACGGTCTGCACCGCACCCCACGCGCGCGATGCCATCACGCTCGACTATGAACACGAAGAGGCGATGAAGGCGCTGGCCAACGGCCAGACGGCGCGCGATCGTATTGTGGCCCGCCTCTTCGATCAGGCCGCCCGCCGCTGGCCCGACGCCTGGCGCGACCTGCGCCCGGTTCCCTTCCGTTTCGCCACCTGGGTCGGCTATGACATGGATGGTCGCACCGACATCGGCTGGCACACCTGCCTGCGCTATCGCCTTGCGGAAAAGGCGGACCGGCTGCGCGGCTATGCCGCGATGCTGCAGGCCGATGCGGCGGACATTGCCGATCAACTGACGCGCGCGGCCGCCTATGCCGCACAGATGAGCGCGGACTTCGCGCAGGACCTTGACGACCCGACGGTGCTTTCCGCCGTCGCCAACCGCTTCACCGCCGGCCACGATGACAAGCTGACCTCGCTCGCCCCGATCATCGCCGCGCTGGAAGAGCGCGCCAGCGCCGCGCCGGACGACTGCGCGCGCCACCTGCTCGTCGCCGTGGCCGCCATGCAGGCCGATGGCCTCGGCATGGGCTGGGTCCATTTCCGCGTGAACAATTCGCAGCTGCAGAACGCGGTGCGCCGGCGTATCGACCCCGACGGGCAGCTTGACCTTGATAGCCAGGCCGCGCTGATGCGCCTGCGCGAACTGCTGGGCGAAGTGCGCCCGCTGAAGTCGAACATGGCGGCGCTGGCGATCGAAAACAGCACGGCCATTCGCCAGTTCCTGATCATGGCGCAGATCCTGCACCACATCGATGCCGATGCGCCGATCCGCATGCTGGTGGCGGAATGCGAACAGCCCAGCACGGTGCTGGCCGCGCTCTATTTTGCCAAGCTGTTCGGCGTGGACGACAAGGTCGACGTATCGCCGCTGTTCGAAACCGAAACCGCGCTGGAACACGGCGGGCGCCTGCTCGATGCTGTCCTGTCGGAGCCGCATTACCAGGCCTATGCGCGGGCACGCGGGCGCGTGTCGGTGCAAACCGGGTTCTCCGATGCCGGGCGCTTCGTCGGCCAGATCCCGGCAGCCCTTGCGATCGAGCGCCTGCAAGGCCGCCTGAGCGAGGCGATGGCGGCGAACGGCTTGTCCGACGTGGCGGCGCTGATCTTCAACACGCACGGCGAATCGATGGGCCGCGGCGCGCATCCCGCATCGTGGTCGGACCGGCTGGAATGGCCGCTGTCGCCGTGGACGCGGCGGCGGTTTGTCCGCGCCGGCATCCGGCTTGAACCGGAGGTCAGCTTCCAGGGCGGCGATGGGTACCTGTTCTTCGGATCGGCTGACCTCGCCTTCGCCACGCTGACGCGCATGGCGGAAAATGCTCCGGCACGGGCGGATACTTCGGCTCCTGCCGATCCGTTCTATCGCCGCACCGACATCAGCCTCGATTTCTATCGGGCGATCCGCCGGGTGCAGCAACGGCACCTGAACTCCCAAACCTATCCGCGTGCGGTCACAGCCTTCGGCCTCGGCCTGCTCAACGATACCGGCAGCCGCAAGTCGCGCCGCCAGTCGGACCTGGCGGCAGACCGGGCGATGAACCTGCGGCAGATCCGCGCCATTCCGCACAATGCCGTGTTGCAGCAGCTGGGCTATCCGGTGAACGTCATCACCGGTTTCGGCACGGCGGCGGAAGGCAATTACGAGGAAATTGGCGCGCTGCTGCGGGAAAGTCCGCGCGGGCGGCAGATGCTGCGGTTGGTCCGTTCGGCCAACGCACTCGCCTCGATCAAGACGGTCGCCGCCTATGGCGAACTGTTCAATTCCGCCTACTGGGCAAGCCGCCCCTATCGCGGCGGGGAAGATCACATCGCCAACGCCTGCCTGCTGCTGGCGGAGAATTTCACGTCAGACGATCGCGCCTCGGTGTTCCGGCGGCTGGCCTCGCGCCTGCGCGTCGATGCGTTGAAGCTGCACCGGCTGATCGATTCGATCCCCGATGAAGTGCCGCTGGACGGGCGCGAGCAGGTGCGGCGCGCGCTGGGCGTGCTGCAGGCGCTGCGGCTGGCGCTGTTCCAGCACATGTTCATCCGCGTCGTATCGGTCCCGGCCTTCAGCCGCGCCAACGACATCGCGCGCGAAGACGTGTGGGAAATGGTCTTCACCCTCAGGATCGAGGAAGCGCTCGGCCAGCTGCGCAGGGCTTTCCCCACGAGCCTGCCGTCAATCGGCGATTTCGCCGTGTCCGAACCCAGCGAATACCCGGACAGCGCCGCCACCGGCTATGACGCGATCCACCGCGATTCCATCCGGCCCATCGAACAGGCGTGGCAGCTGTCCCTGCGGATCGGCACGGCCATCGCCAACCATTTCGGCGCGCACGGATAGGCCGGCGGGTTCAGGGCCGGGCGGGGCGCTGCCATTCGCCGATGCGCGGCGGGTGACGCAGGCCGTGGATCAGCACGTCGGCGGCGCGCAGGGCGACGTTTGCCCGCCAACTCCGCCAGGCTGAGCGGTCGCCTGCGCCCGGTTCGCTCGAACTCGCACGAGCCGGGGCGAACAGATCGCGCTCGAACTGGCCGACGATGCCGGCATCGCGCAGCACGGCATAGTATTCCGCGCTGACCCGATAGCCGACGAAATCGAAATTGCTCGATCCGGCCACAACCGTTCGGCCATCGATCATTGCCGCTTTCACGTGGGTCATGTCGGGCAACAGCCGCAAGCGGATGCCGCTGCGCTGCGCCACGCCGAGAAGGTAATCGCGCACGATCGGCTTGTTGTTCGGCCGGGGGGTATAGATCGATACGGCAACGCCGCGACGGGCCGCACGGGCCATGGCGCTGACGAAGGGAAAGGTCGGATAGGCGCTGATCACGTCGAGCGTCTGTTCGGCCTGTTCGAACAGATCGAGCAACGCGCGCGAGCCATCAGCGTTATGCAGCCCGTCGAGCGAATGCAGGTCAATCGCCCCCATACGTGCCGAATTGGGCGATGGCGTGCCGTGCCAGTCCTTGTCGAACTCGCCCGCGAACCAGTCGGCAATGGCGGGGCTTTCGATCCGCACCATCATGTCGTGCCAGGCGAAGTTGTGGTCGGAAAAATTGATCCCGCCGATCCACACGGCATTGTCCATGACCAGCAGCTTGCGATGGTTGCGCAGCACATAGTTGAGCGGATTGCGGCCGACCGGATTGGTCACGCGCACCTGTGCGCCCGACGCGATCAAAGCGTCGAACATGTCCCAGGTGGCGCGCGCTTCGGCCTGAAGGGCCGCGTCGGAGGAAAGCGCAAGGAACGTGTCGTTGATGACGTGGCGCGAATAATCGTCAACCAGAACGCGCCGCTCCTTCGCGCGCGACAGGCCAATCGCCCCGGCCACGCGCAAACCCGCGCTGTCGCCTTCGAAGGTCATCGCCTGGATCAGCACGCGGACGCGGGCCGCGGCTATGTCTGCGCTGGCGGCCTGCCAGAAGGCCTCTGAACCGACAAACAAGTCGAACCGCGCGTCCATCGAAACCGCCATACTCCGCAATGCGGTGCGGCCATGCCAGCCTCGGCGCGCCCCGGCAAGCCCCGCGTCGTTGAACGCCACCGGGCGCGCATTAACCGGATGGCCACCGGCGGTCCCGTATAGGGACGGCGCGTGCCGCGGGCTGGATTTGCCCGGCATTTTGCTGGATCAGGCGGGCAGGGACAAAAGGTTAGGCGCAGATATGGGCTTGGGTACGAAAGGCTGGGCAGCACTGGTCGCCATGGTGGGCGGCATTGTCGTGGCCGGTGCGGCGCTGGTTTCGCGGGACGATTTCACGTCCGAGCCGGCGCCAAAGGCTGTTGCCGCACCCAAGGTTGCCGCCGCTGCCACCGCCGCGCCGCAGGACGAGCGCTTTGTCATCAAGCGCGTTCTGCCGATCAAGGGCGCGATCAAATATGGCGACTGGCACTGGGACGAGGCAGGCGTTCCCGATGGCCCGCTGGTCATCACCGTCGATCTGGAAGCCCGCGTCCTTTCGGTTTTCCGCAACGGCTATGAAATTGCCGCGACTGCGGTTCTGCTGGGAACCACGGAAAAGCCGACCCCGCTCGGCATCTTCCCCGTCAAGTGGAAGGACGCCGATCACCATTCGCGCACCTATGACAACGCGCCGATGCCCTTCACCATGAACCTGACCGACGATGGCGTGGCGATCCACGGCACCAAGGTGGAAAATGGTTATGCCAGCCACGGCTGCGTCGGTGTGCCGACGCCCTTCGCGCAAAAGCTGTTCGCCATCGCCAAGGTGGGGGACAAGGTTTACATCACGCGGGGCAAGCAGACCGGCGTCGGTCAGTCGCTGACCGAAAGCTGACCGGCGGTCAGCCGCGCCGCGCGGGCGCCTTCATGAAGCTCCAACCATCGGGTCCGGCGCGCGCGACCAGGTTGCCGATAGAGGCGGGCTGGCGCGCCATCAGGCTGTCGAACACCCGCGCCACGGCGCTGCCACGCGGCTCCGCGCCGTCCAGTTCCCGCACGATCCGCGCCATGACCATAAGGGCAATCGCGCGCGGTGCCTGCGGACGATAGGTGAGGCCCATCGGCGCGCGGGTAACGCAATCCTCCCACTCGCGCGCGGCCGCCCACGATAGGGCCGCCTCGGCATCGGCCAGATGCGCAGCGCTGGCGGCAATTGCCGGAATGTTGAGCCAGTCGATCCCCGCGAGGTAGAGCCGCAGGCGCGCCCGGTCAAAACGCGGATCGGCGTTCGACGGGTCTTGCACCGCCGCAATGCCGCGCGCGGTAATAGCCTCGGCCAGGTCGGCGCGCCGCCAGTCGAGCAGTGGGCGGATCAGCGGCAGGCGGGTGCCGGGCACCCGGCCGGTCGCGCGGACGCCGGCAAGGCCGGACACGCCGCTTCCCCGGTTGAGGCGCAGGATCAGGGTTTCCGCCTGATCGTCGGCGTGATGGGCCGTGGCGAGCGCCGCCAGTTCGCGCCGCGCCGCCCATTCCGCCAGCGCGGCATAGCGCGCGGCACGGGCCTCCGCCTGAAGGTTGCCGGGATCGACGGTGACCGTCAGCGTTTCGTGCGGCACGCCCAGCGATTGGCACAGCTGCGCAACCATGGCTGCTTCCTGCGCGCTTTCAGGGCGCAAACCATGGTCGACGCTTGCGGCTTCGACGCGGCCGGGAAAAGCCTCTGCCGCGAGCAGCAGCATGGCGAGACTGTCAGGGCCACCGGATACCGCCAGCCCGATCCTGCCCGCGCCTGGATAGAGGCTGGTGACGGCCTCCGCAAAACGCTCGACCAGCGTGCGGGCGGGGTCCTGTCCTTCCATGGCTTCAGCCACTGACCGGCCCCCATCCTGCTGCGTTTTGGCTCAGCTGCACTTCACTCCGCGCTTGGTCGCTTCGTATTGCGTCTTGAGGCGGCCTGCGGCTTCGGAAGCAAAGGTTTCGCCAAATTCGGCCAGCGCGATGCAGGCGCGGCTGGTGTCCTTCAACTGGCGCATCGATTCAGCAAGGTAAAGCAGGCTGTCGGGCGCGCGCGCGCCGGTCTTGTCAGCCTGATAGTTCTTGAGGAACCACTGCGCCGCCTCGCGCGGCTTGCCTTCGTCAAGATAGGCGCGGCCCATCAGGTTGCGGGCATAGCTGATGCGCTGGTGGCGCGGATACTTGGTCAGGAACAGCTGCAACTGCTGTTCCGCCTCGGGATAGAACTTCGCTTCCCACAGGCGGTAGCCATAGGAATATTCGTCATCCCCGGCGTCCGCGGTGCTGGGCTTTTCAATCGCTTTCACGGCAGCAACGCGCTGGGCCGAGGGCGCGGCAGGCTTGGCGCTGGCGGCCGCGGGTGTCGTCGCCGCAGGCTTTGCGGTCGCCGTCGAGGGCTTAGCCGGGGTCAGCGTGACCGGCGCCGGGGTCGGGAACGTCGTCGTTGCGGCGGGGGCGGTTGGCGCGGGCGTGGTGACGCTGGGGGCCGTTGCCGCCGGAGCGGTTGCCGTTGTCGTGGTGGTCGCTGGCGCAGCCACGGCGGCCGTAGTCGTGGCGGGCGTGGAGGCTGGCGTGGTGACGGCCGGCGCAGCCCCGGCGCCAAGCTTGGCTTCCAGCTGCGCGAGGCGGTTGGAATTTTCCTCGTTCTGCGCGGTGATGCGCGAAAGCTGAGCCTCAACCGCGTCCATGCGGGTCAGCAGATCGGTCACCGGCGTGGTCGCGGGCGTGCCGGTGGCGGCTGCCGAACCGGCTGGCTTGTTGATTTCCGGCGCGAAATACTTGCCATCGGCGCCGGGGAAGACCTGGCGCTGCAGCGCCTTTACTTCAGCTTCCAGCTTCTTGATCCGGGCTTCGGCATCGGCCTGGGCCGAACCGGCCTTTTGCGCCGGTGCCGGAGCGGCGCTCACGGCAAGAGACAAGGCGACCAGAGCCAGTGCCGGACGCTTCCATGCAGACAGGGTGTTCATCGCTGCGAACGCGCTCCCATTGAACAGTCAGAAATTAACGACGTTTCTAGCCGCCAAGGGCCCCGACTGTCGAGGCCGAGTCAGTTCGAAACGGTGGAAGGTGTCGCCGGGGCCGCCGGACCCTTTTCCGCAGCGCCGTCGTTGCCCGCCGGGCTGGGCGTGGACGGCTGCGCCGACGTGGCGCTGGGCGTGGCGCTCGGGCTTGGGCGGCGTGGCTCGGCCTTGCGGGTGACTGGCGGCTGGTAGGTCTGCGCCGCACTTTCGGTAGGCGAGAACGTGGCCACCGGCGCAAGGCTGGTATCGATTGCGGGCGCGGTCGCCTCGGTCGTGGTGATGGCTTCGACGCTGGCGGTTTCCTCGGGCAGAGGCTCAGGCAGTGCCATTGCCGGCGAATAGAGCGAGCGCCAGGCGAAGTAGCCGGCAATCGCGATCGCCAGCGCGCCCAAGGCCATCCACCAGGCAAATTTCGATCCGGGAACGCGCGCCGGATCACCGGGTTCGAGCGCGGAGGAAACCGTCTTGTGGGCAACCGGATCGGCCAGGCCCATTTCGCGGCGCACGCCCGACACGATTTCTGCCTCGTTAAGGCCGACGGCCCGGGCATAGGTGCGGGTGAAGCCCGTGGCATAGGTGCGCGACGGCAAGGCGTCCCAGTCACCCGCCTCGATGGCGATGATCAGGCGTTCCGCGATGCGTGTCTTCTGGGCGATGTCCACGCGCGAAAACCCCGCAGCCTCGCGAGCGGCCTTCAGCCGTGGTCCTATGCCGACAAGCGGCAATTGCGGCTGTTCGGCTTCCTGCTCTGACATTCCCCACCGATTTCTAATAAGTTGCGACCTAGTATTTGCACAGACAAGGGCTCCGTTAGGGGATTGTCAAGCAAAACGATGCGCCAGAGCCCGCCTTTGGAGCGCTGCCGCGCCCAAGCGGAACCTGCGCGCGATCAGTCGCAATCGATGCCGCGCTCCGCCGCCCAGGCCATGAGCTCGGCGCGCAGGCTGGCAGGGGGATTGGCGAGCCAGCCTTCCATGGCCGCAGCGATCTCGCGCGTGTCGACCTGCGTGATCAGTTCCTTGATCGGACCGATCGATGCCGGGGTAATCGACAGGCGCCGGATGCCGACGCCAAGGAGCGCCAGCGCCTCGAGCCGGCGACCGCCCATTTCGCCGCACACGGCCAGCTTCACGTCGTGGCCTTCGATGCCCTTCACCACCCGGCGGATGAAGCGAAGGATCGCCGGGCTGACCCAGTCATAGCGTTCGGCCAGCTTGGGATTGGCGCGGTCAGCGGCGAACAGGAACTGCGTGAGATCGTTCGTGCCGATCGACAGGAACGACAGCTTGGGCGCCAGTACGTCGAGCATTTCGGCAAGCGCGGGCACTTCCAGCATGGCGCCGTAATGGATCGCTTCGGGCAGCATCTTGCGCTGGCCCTTCAGCCACTTCAGCTGATCGTCGAACACGGCCTTGGCGGCGTCGAATTCCCATGGCTCGGATACCATCGGGAACATGACGTAGAGCGTGCGGCCCGCCGCTGCTTCCAGCAAGGCTCGGGCCTGCGCCTTCAACAGGCCGCCGCGTTCCAGCGCCACGCGCAGCGCGCGCCAGCCCATCGCCGGGTTTTCCTCACCCTCGCCGTCGTCGTGGCGCAAATAGGGCAGAGCCTTGTCGCCGCCGATATCGACCGTGCGGAACACCACCGGCTTGTTGCCGGCGGTCTCCATGACATCGCGGTAAAGCCGCGTCTGCCGTTCCCGCGCGGGCAGGGTGGCGGAAACCAGGAACTGGAATTCGGTGCGGAACAGGCCGATGCCATCGGCCCCCGTCATGCCCAGCATCGGCATGTCATCGCGCAGGCCTGCGTTCATCATCACGGTGATGCGTTCGCCATCCCGACTGCGCGGTTCGACATCGCGGAGCGCGGCCCAGGCTGCCTGCTTTTCACGGTTGCGGGCAAAGCGCGCTTCGAACGCGTCTTCCAGCACCGGTGATGGGCGGACCGTGGCCGTTGCCGTATCGGCATCGAGCAGCAGAACGTCGCCTTCACGCACGACGCCGCGCAGGCCCTGCACGCGGCCGAGCACCGGCACGCCCATGGCGCGGGCAACGATCACCACGTGCGCGGTAAGCGAGCCTTCCTCAAGGATCACGCCCTTCAGGCGGCGCTTGTCGTATTCCAGCAGTTCGGCCGGGCCGAGATTGCGGGCGATCAGGATCGCGTCCTGCCGCAGCCCCTTCGATGCCGCCGTCCCCAGCTGGCCCGAAACGATGCGCATCAGCCGGTTCGCCAGATCTTCCAGATCGTGCATCCGGTCGGCCAGCAGCGGATCGTCGATCTGGCGCATGCGCATGCGGGTGTGCTGCTGGACGCGTTCGATGGCGGCCTCTGCGGTCAGCCCGGAATCGATCGCTTCGTTGATGCGCCGCTTCCAGCCTTCGTCATAGGCGAACATCTTGTAGGTTTCGAGAACCTCTTCATGTTCGCCGCCGACGCCGAATTCGGCCTGTGCGGCCATGCGCTCGATCTGTTCGCGCATCTTGTCGAAAGCGAGATAGACGCGCTGGCGCTCCGCCTCGGTATCTTCGGCAACGGTGTGTTCGATGGTGACGCGCGGCTGGTGGAACACGGCGACACCGCTCGCCAGACCCTTCACCAGTGTCAGGCCGCGCAGCTGCGCCGGGCCGGAATGGGCGGCGGACAGGCCCCAGGCCTCCTCCTCGTCGACGAGGCCGGCGCTGGAAATCAGCTCGGACAGAACCATGGCCACGGTCTGCAGCGCCTCGATCTCGACTTCCTGATAGCGGCGCGGATCGACATGCTGGACGCAGAGCACGCCGACGGCGCGCTCGCGGTGCACGATCGGCACGCCCGCAAAGGAATGGAATTTTTCTTCGCCGGTTTCCGGACGGAACGAAAAGTCCGGATGGGCTGTGGCTTCGGCCAGGTTCAAGGTTTCGACATTGCCGGCGATGGTGCCGACCAGACCTTCGCCCAGCGCCATGCGTGTGACGTGGACGGCTTCCTGCGCCAAGCCTTTCGTCGCGAAAAGTTCGAGCATGCCTTCGCGCAGAAGGTAGATAGAACAGACTTCGCTATCGAGCCCGCCACCGATCACGTCGACCACGGTATTCAGCTTGGCCTGCACGTTGATGCGCGAGGCCATCACCTCGTGAAGGCGCGTCAGAATGGTCCGGGCGGCAGCAATCGCGTCAAGCATGAGACCCTGCTAGCGCATTGCATCGCGAATGGAAATGTGAAGCCTGACCGGATCGGGATCGGTTGCCCCGATCCGGCCACGCAATCAGAAGTGCGTAAGCTCTTCCTTGATGCGCAGCTTGCGCTTCTTGAGCAATTGGACCTGTGCAAAATCCGGCGCCGGCCTGTTCATTTCTTCGTGAATGCGGCGTTCCAGGCCTTCGTGTTT
>JBJTLW010000197.1:0-15529 GCA_046063225.1 Novosphingobium sp.
GAACCGGCGGGCAAGTCCCCGCGTTCGGGCGTGAAAGTCACCGCCGTGCTGGGCGATCCGCTGGCACCGCGCGCCTTCAGCCTGATTGCCATTCACAAGCACGGCATACCCTTCCACTGGCCCGAAGAGGCCGTGGCAGAGGCGCAGGTCGCCGCGAAGCTGCCGCTCAGCGAGGACAAGCGCGAAGACCTGCGCCACCTGCCGATCGTGGCGATCGATCCCGCCGATGCGCGCGACCATGACGATGCCATCTGGGCCGAGCCGGACGGGGAAGGGGGCTTTCGCGCGCTCGTCGCCATCGCCGATGTCTCGTTCTATGTCCGCCCCGGCGGCCCACTTGATCGCGAGGCCCGCAAGCGCGCCAATTCGGTCTATTTCCCCGACCGGGTCGTGCCGATGCTGCCCGAAGTGCTTTCCGCCGATGTCTGCTCACTGAAAAGCGGCGAGGATCGCGCCGCCATGGCCTGCCACATGGCCATCGATGCGCAGGGCCGGATCACGCAATGGCGCTTCACCCGCGCCATCGTGCGGATCGCCGAGGTTATCGCCTATGAGGAAGCTCAGGCCCGCATTGACGAAGACCGGGCCGAGCCGCACCTGCTGAACCTCTGGGAGTGCTGGCGCCTGCTTGAAAAGGCCCGCAAGGCGCGCGATCCGTTGGAACTGGAACTGCCCGAACGGCAGGTTCGGCTCGACGATCAGGGCCGGATTTCCGAGATAGCCATTCGTGAACGGCTCGATGCCCACCGCGTCGTCGAAGATTTCATGATCGCCGCCAATGTCGCCGCGGCCAAGGCGCTGGAGGCCAAGGTGGCCCCGGTAGTCTATCGCATCCACGAACCGCCGAACCGCGAAAAGCTGATCGCGCTGAAGGACTACCTCGCCACCTTCGACATGAAACTGGCGCTGGGGCAGGTGATCACCCCCGGCCTGTTCAACCGCATGCTGAAGGACGTTGCCGGGGAAACCGAAAAGGCGCTGATCATGGAGGCGGTGCTCCGCAGCCAGACCCAGGCCTACTACGGACCGCGCAACGCCGGGCACTTCGGCCTGGCGCTGGGGTCCTACGCGCACTTCACGTCGCCGATCCGTCGCTATTCCGATCTGCTCGTCCACCGTGCTCTGGTCGATGCCTATGGCCTTGAACAGCCGGCCCCGAAAGACCTTCCCGCCGCCAGCGGCCTGTCGGATCGTGACCGGGGCGATCTGACCCGCGTTTCCGAAGCGATCAGCGCCGCCGAACGCCGCGCCATGGAGGCCGAGCGCGAAACGATTGATCGCTACGTTGCCGCCTGGCTATCGGCGCGCGTCGGCGAAGTGTTCAAGACCCGGATCACCGGCGTGCGGTCCTTCGGCTTTTTCGCCACCATTGTCGGTCTTGGCGGGGACGGTCTGGTACCCGTCTCCACCCTGGGATGGGAACGTTTCGCCTATGATGAAAAGGCGCAGGCGCTGGAAGGCGAGGACAGCGGCG
Organism: Novosphingobium sp.; assembly: GCA_046063225.1. Taxonomy (GTDB): domain Bacteria; phylum Pseudomonadota; class Alphaproteobacteria; order Sphingomonadales; family Sphingomonadaceae; genus Novosphingobium. The sequence goes on from JBJTLW010000197.1 coordinate 1,475, forward strand.
ATCGCTACGCCCTGGGCCAGATCCTCGACCTGCGGCTGGCGGAGGCCAATCCGCTGACTGGCGCGCTGAAATTTGCCCTGCCCGAAGGCGGCAGCGCGCCCATCGAAAGGCGCGGCAAACCGCTGGAAATGAAGAAGAAAGGCAAGCATTTCGTCGGCCAGCGTGGCCGCCCCGGGAACATCCGCCACCAGGGGCGCAAGCGCTAGCTCAGGCGGTCGATCGCCTCTTCATCCAGTCCGCCGGGAACGATGTAGAGCGGGCAGGTCAGAGCGCCCACTCCGGCGCTCGAAAAGTGCGATACCAGCGGACCCGGCACGCCCGATGCCGCTGAACCCAGCACCAGTGCGGAAACTTCGGGATGCTCCGCAAGGTATTCACCAACCACCTTGATCGCCTCGCCCTGGCGCACGGAAATCACCGGCATGACGCCACTTTCGGAAGCCAGACTTCCGGCCGCGCTGGTCACCAGAACCTCGGCCCGGGTGCGTGCCTCCTCCTCGATGGTTGCCTGAAGTCCGCCGAATGCAAGGAATTCCTGCTGCGGGGCAATCGCCAGCAAATGGACCTGTCCACCCGTCCGAACCGCCCGCCGCGCGGCAAAGCGCAAGGCCACGGTCGCCTCTTCGGTTTCGTCCATGATTACCAGATAGACCCGCATTGGCACCCTCCCGCCTATCAGTTCTTATCCGCTACATTCGATTTCGCTGCAAGGCGGCTTGCCGTAGCGGCGCAATTTGGCCAAAGGCAGTGCTGAGGAAGACCTCATAGCGGAGCCTTTCAGACCTATGCCTATCGCCATCAAGATGCCCGCCCTTTCGCCGACCATGGAGGAGGGCAAGCTGGCCCGCTGGCTGGTGAAGGTGGGCGATACGGTTTCATCAGGCGATATCATGGCCGAGATCGAGACCGACAAGGCCACGATGGAATTCGAAGCGGTTGATGAAGGCACCGTGGTGTCGATTGACGTGGCCGAAGGCACCGAAGGGGTGAAGGTCGGCACGGTCATCGCCCAGATCTCCGGCGATGGCGAAGCTGCTGCTCCTGCCGCGACTCCTGCACCGGCCGCCGAAAGTGTGCCAGCCCCTGCGGCACCGGCGCCAGCACCGGCACCTGCATCAGATGCCCCGGCCGTGCTGATCAGCCCCAAGGCAAAGAAGCAGGCGGAGGAATGGGGCCTCGACATTACCGCGATCAAGGGCACCGGACCGGGCGGTCGCATCGTCCAGGCCGATGTTGAAGCGGCAAAGAGCAGCGCACCCAAGGCTGCAGCTGCGCCCGCCGCAGCACCCGCAGCCGCTGTCCCCGTTCAGGCAAGCGACGCGCGGATCGTGGCAAGCCCGCTGGCAAAGCGCATCGCCGCCGAACGCGGCGTGAACCTCGCCAGCGTCAGGGGCTCTGGTCCGAATGGCCGAATCGTCCGCGCCGACGTTGAAAATGCGCCGGCCGGCGCCGCTGCGCCGGCCGGCGCCGCTGCGGCTTCCAGCGCCGCTCCGGCTGCGGCAGAGGCTGTCCCGACGGTTGATATGGCGGCCGAAACGCGCGCCCTGCTCGATGCGCGCATCCCGCACAGCGTGGAAAAACTGTCGGGCATGCGCAAGACTATCGCCCGCCGCCTGGCCCAATCGATGAGCGAAGCGCCCCACATCTACCTCACGGTCGATGTCCAGCTCGACAAGCTGCTCAAGCTGCGCGGCGAATTGAACGCCGTACTGGAAAAGGACGGTGTAAAGCTGTCGGTCAACGACATGCTGGTGAAGGCGCTGGGCAAGGCGCTGGTGCAGGTGCCGGAATGCAACGTTACCTTCGCAGGCAACGAAATGATCCGCTATTCGCGCGCCGACGTTTCGGTGGCGGTGTCGATCCCCGGTGGTCTGATCACGCCAATCGTGCAGGACGCCAATGGCCGCAGCCTGGCCTCAATCGCGGCAGCCATGAAGGATCTGGGCCAGCGCGCCAAGGAAGGCCGCCTGCAGCCGGATGAATACCAGGGCGGCACGGCCAGCCTGTCCAACATGGGCATGATGGGCATCAAGCACTTCACCGCCGTCATCAACCCGCCGCAGTCGACCATTCTTGCCGTCGGCGCGGGCGAAAAGCGCCCCTGGGTAATGCCGGACGGCTCGCTTGGCGTGGCCAATGTAATGACCGTCACCGGCAGCTTCGATCACCGTGCGGTGGACGGTGCGGACGGTGCCCGCCTGATGGCCGCGTTCCGCGAACTGGTTGAAAGTCCGCTTGGTCTCGTCGTCTGACATGACGCCGGACGCGGGCGATCTGGTCATCCGGGTGACCGCGATGCCGACCGACCTCAATCCCTACGGCGGGGTCTTCGGCGGCTGGCTGATGTGCCAGCTGGCGCTGGGCGCCAGTTCGCTCGTAACGCGGCGCACCGGCTTGAAGGCCGTGGTTGTCGGCGCCACCGACTTCGCCTTTCCGGGCGCAATGCAGGTGGGGGACGAACTCAATGTCTTCGCCCGCGTCATCAAGACCGGCCGCACCTCGATTACGGTGAGAACCCGGGGCTTCGGCCGCGCACGGGCGAGTGAGGATCAATCGGAAGTGGCGAACGGCACCTTCACCTTCGTGACGCTTGGCGCGGACGACCTGCCTCAGGCGGCGCCTGCCGCAATGGCAGAGGTCTGACATGCCGGAAACCCGCAATCCGGCCATTCGCGTTACCGCCATGCCGGCGGATACCAATGCCAATGGCGATATCTTCGGCGGCTGGCTGGTGAGCCAGATGGACATGGGCGCCGGGCTCGTCGCGGCGCGCGTCGCGCGAGGCCGCGTGGCGACGGTGGCGATGGACGCCATGGTCTTTCATCTGCCGGTCAGCGTAGGCGATGAAGTTTCCGTTTATTGCGAAGTCACGAAAGTGGGCCGCAGTTCCATAACCATCGCGACAGAGGCGTGGCGCCGCCACCGGTTTGACGACGATATTGCAAAGGTCACCGAAGCCATTCTGACCTTTGTCGCAATTGACGATGCTGGCCGCCCCAGGCCAGTTGCCTCCGATTCGACCATCCAGGAGTAATACCAAGTGGCAGAAAGCTATGACGTCGTCGTTCTCGGTTCCGGCCCCGGAGGCTATGTCTGCGCCATTCGCTGTGCGCAGCTTGGCCTGAAAACGGCCATTGTCGAGCGTGAGAACCTGGGCGGCATCTGCCTCAACTGGGGCTGCATTCCCACCAAGGCGCTGCTTCGCTCCGCCGAAGTGCTGCACAACATGAAGCATGCGGCCAATTACGGCCTGGCAGCCGACAACATCCGCGCCGATCTTGATGCGGTGGTGAAGCGCAGCCGCGGCGTGGCAAAGCAGCTCAATCAGGGCGTCACGCACCTGATGAAAAAGAACAAGATCACCGTCCACATGGGCGATGGCAAGCTGGTGGCGCCGGGCAAGCTGGAAGTGAAGTCGGACAAGGGTTCCGAAGTGCTCGAGGCGAAGCATATCGTCGTCGCGACCGGCGCACGGGCACGCGACCTGCCGTTCGCCCCTGCCGACGGAAAGCGCGTGTGGACCTATCGCCACGCCATGACGCCGACGGAAATGCCGAGCAAGCTTCTGGTCATCGGATCGGGCGCCATCGGCATCGAATTTGCCAGCTTCTACAACGACATGGGCAGCGACGTGACGGTCGTCGAAATGATGGACCGCATCGTGCCGGTCGAAGATGCCGACGTGTCCGCCTTCCTCGAAAAGGCGCTCGCCAAGCAGGGCATGACGATCATGACCGGCGCCGGCGTCGAAAGCCTGAACGTTGCCGACAAGGGTGTAAAAGCCAAGATCAAGGCCAAGGACGGCTCAGTCAGCGAAAGCGAATTCAGCCACGTTATCGTTGCCGTCGGCATCGTTCCGAACACGGAAAACATCGGGCTGGAGACGCTGGGCATCAAGGCGGAACGCGGCATCATCGCCATCGACGGCTATGGCAAGACCAACGTGCCCGGCATCTGGGCTATCGGCGATGTGACGCCGGGTCCGTGGTTGGCGCACAAGGCCAGCCATGAAGGCGTGATCGCGGCCGAAGCCATCGCGCAGGCCTTGGGCAACAAGGACGTTCACCCGCACGCCATGGACAAGCGCAACATTCCGGGCTGCACCTATTGCCACCCACAGGTTGCCTCGGTCGGGCTGACGGAAGCCAAGGCCAAGGAAGCCGGGCACGCGGTGAAGGCGGGCACGTTCCCCTTCATGGGCAACGGCAAGGCCATTGCGCTGGGTGAGCCGGAAGGCTTCATCAAGACGGTATTCGATGCCAAGACCGGCGAGCTGCTGGGCGCGCACATGGTCGGCGCGGAAGTCACCGAACTGATCCAGGGCTATGTCGTGGGCAAGACGCTGGAGACCACCGAAGTCGAGCTGATGCAGACGGTATTCCCGCATCCGACGCTGTCGGAAATGCTGCACGAATCGACGCTCGCCGCCTATGGACGCGCGCTCCACATCTAAGGGGCCGCGTCAGCCCTCGAGCAGGGACTGCCGGACGATGTGATCGAAGATCGGCGGATAGAGCCGGTTGGTGAATTCACATCCGATCCAGCCTTCGCGCTTCCAGCGCAGGTTGGCGACGAGCAGTTCCAGCCCGGGGATGCGGATATACATCTGCTGGTTTTCGAAGAAACCCGGCCGCCATTCGATGCGGAATCCGCTTTCAGAAATGTCCTGCAGCTTGACCTTGGTCCAGGGCCGCGTGCCCTGACGAACCTCGCAGGTCAGCGAGACTTCGGCGCGGTTTGCGCGGGCATTGAGGTCGGCACGGCTTTCGCCGTAAGACTGATAGGTCATGAAATCCTCCGGTTTGCCCGTTTTGGAGTGAATCTCTTAAAAACCGGTTAGGCACCGTAAACGCGCAATTCCGGAACTTTCAGCAGGTCCGACTGTCTAATTTTGTTACGTTTTTACATCAGTTAACTTGGCTGCAAACCCCGCCTGAGGCAGGTAGGGTTCTGGAAATACCGGAGGTCGGGTCGCGCACGACCATAATGGCAATTGGTCCATGATCAGCAGGGTGGGGACTTTTCTGATCGCTTGGGGCAATCGTCTCGGGAGGCAGCTTACGGTGGCCGGTCTGCATGGTCGCAATGGTGCGGCTGGCGCAGGCATAAGGGTTGCGTAGAAATGCGAATCGCACTGGTAGACGACGATCCAGACGAAATAGCTGAAATCGCCGATAATTTGCGTGTTTCCGGCAGCGACTGTTCGATCTATTCGAGCGGCGAGGAGCTGCTTGCCGCACTTCGCCGCGAAACGTTCGATCTCATCCTGCTTGATTGGAACATGCTTGGCATGTCCGGGATGAAGGTCCTCGCCTGGGTGCGCGAAAACCTGCAGCCGGTGCCACCAGTCATCATGCTGACGAGTCGGGATCGCAAGGAAGACGTTGTCTTTGCCCTAGACGCCGGAGCGTCGGACTACATCCGCAAGCCCGAAGATCCGGACGTGGTCCGCGCACGTATCCGCGCCGCCCTGCGCAGCCAGCGCTCGGAAGTGCAGCCGGGCGGAGACGTGTTTGGCAGCTACGCTTTCGATCCGATCGCCCGCACCGTCCGGTTCGACGACCGCGTCGTCGAACTGCGCCAGAAGGAATACTCGCTGGCGCGGCTGTTGTTCGAAAACCTCAACCGCCCGCTGTCCCGCAGCTATATCCTGCAAAAGGTCTGGCAAAGCAGCCCGAATGTCGAAACGCGCACACTCGACGTGCATATTTCGCGTCTCAGGGCAAAGCTCGACCTGCGCCCCGAACACGGTTTCGCCCTGCAGACAATCTTCGGATTCGGATACCGTCTGGACAGTCTGGCCAGTTCCGGCGATTGATAGCGCTGAAATTGTGCCGGGATTTGGGGGAGGACGGCTCGTGATGCGCCTACATCTGCATGCCATGATCCTTGCCGTTGCGGCCACTTGCCTCAGCGCCTGTTCAGTGTCCACGCCAGTCCGCCTATCCGTGCCCAAGGCCGGGGCAGTACCTTCCCAGGTCGAACTGGTCGTCGAAAAAGACAGCCCGGCAGGCGTCCGCGCCTTCGTTGCCAGCCTTGGATCGCGCCTCACAGCGAAAGGCGTCAGCCTGCGTGAAGGCGCTCCCTACCGCCTGGTCGTGACCTTGGCATCGACACCCGCAGATCTTGGCACGACCAATGATGCGGGCAGTGATCCCAAGTCGATCGCGTGGCAATCGCGCCCGCGCAAAGGCTCAGCCTTCGATGGCTGCAAGCCCAGGCGCCTGCGGGCGGTCGCTGTCGGATCGCAAGGATTGACCGCCGAACCGGACATGAAAGTCAGCGCCGAGCTTGATACCTGCAAGGCCGAACAGCCTGAGCTGGACCGTCTGTCTGAAGCCCTGGCGACAGCGCTTACGCGGGGCTGACCGGCGGAAGCGTTATCCGGAAGGTCGTTCCGCGACCCGTCTCGCTTTCACAGTCGATCCGTCCGCCGTGGTGCTCGACCGCTGCCTTGACGAAGGCGAGCCCCAGTCCCGCGCCCTTGGTCTTGGCCCGCGACCGCGCACCAAACCGCGCAAAGGGATCTGCCCGGCGCTCTTCCGGCATGCCGGGGCCGTTGTCTGACAAGCTGACAACCGTGGCTTTGGCCGTTTGCGCAAGGCTTACCGTTACCAGCGAGGCGCCATATTTGATCGCATTGCCTATCAGGTTGTCGAGCACACGGGCAATGACCTGACCATCGATAGTGACGAACACCGGATCGTCCGGGCCTTCGACGCGCACTTTCGCACCGTGATCTCGCGCTACGGAAAAGGCACGGTCCGCCGCTTCCTCGCACAAGGCGACAAGCTCGTGCTCGTCCAGATCGAGCGGCCGTTCGGATAGGCGCGCCAGTTCCACGAAATTGTCGGCCAATTCCATGGTTCGCCGCGCATGTGCGCGTATCCGCTCAAGCCGTTCGGCATCGGCGAGATCATCCGACCTGTCCTTGGCCAGGCCGAGGATCGCCACCTGCGGTGCGCGCATGTCGTGCGAGAGGAATTCCAGCGCCTGCCGCCGTTCGGCCTCGGCGAGGCGCTGGGCGGTCACGTCGGTGAACATCGCAAGGTGAATTTCCGGCCAGTGAGCGTCGGCATCGCCGGTCGAGCGTGTCACGACAAAGATGCGACCATCTTCCAGGTGCAGTTCCTTGCCATCCGCGGAGAGGGCGCCATGCACCGCCGCCAAGAGCGCTGAAACGTTCAGCCCTTCCATATCGGCCTGCGGCTTGCCCACCAATGCGCGTGCGCGCTGGTTCATCATGATCAGGCTTCCGATGCGGTCGAAAACGCACAACGCATCGGGCGTCGCTTCGATTACGCGGCGCAGGAACGCGCGCCGTTCCGCCAGTTCGTCCACCAGAAAGTCGAGCCGGTTGACCGAACGGGCTATCGAATCAAACCCTCCGGAATGATCGACCGGGACGGGCCCTTCTACCGTCGCGAGGCCGTCGGCCTTGCGCAGCAAATAGCCGTTGATTGCCGCCAGCCGTCGCCAGCCCCACAGAGGGTAGGCAAGGACGAGGCCGACAAGTGCAGGGCCGGGCGGCATCCAGGCCCCGCTCAATGTTGCAAGGAGATAGCTTCCCACCAGCGCCACCGCACCGCAAGCCAGGGCGACGATCACGCAAACAAGCGGCCGGAAAAGCCAGAACGAGACGAACAGCAAGGCAATAAGCGCCCCCGTCGCCGTCAGCTTGAGCGCGGGCGGCAGCGCAACAATGAAGCCGTTCTGGTCGCAATCCTGATAACCATTGGCCAGCAACTCCGCGCCGCTCATCATGCCGCCCGCGGAAGATGGAACAGCCAGATTGTCACCAAGCCCATGCGCCGTCGCCCCGATGACAACGAGCTTGCCGGCCAGGAAATCGCGCGGAACCTCGCCGTTCAGCAGCGCGCTTGCCGAAATGGTGCGATAGGCTCCTGCTGGACGAAGGCGCAGCGCAGCGTTGGCGAAAAAGGCGGAATCGCGGCTCAATGGCTTGCCTGAGAGCCTTTCGTGCAGTGCGGCGATGACATGGCGGACCGCAACCTGCCGTGCAGGATCGCTTACCTGGGCCACCATGCGGCGTACACGTCCATCGGCGTCCGGCTCAATTCCGACGTGACCGGTGGTATAGGCCTGATCAGCCAGCAGCGCGATCGGGGGCACAATCTCGAAGCCATCGGCGCGATTTACAGGTGGCCCCAAGGCAACCGGCAGGGCAACGTTACCGGCCCGCCGCATGGCATCGCCAAGCGCCGCATCGGCGCTTTCGGATGACGGCTCCGAATAGATTACGTCCAGAAGGATCGCTTTGGGCCCCGTTTCTCCGATCCGGTCGATCAACCGGGCGACAACGGCACGGTCCCAAGGCCATTGCCCGGTTTCGGCAAGGCTGCGTTCGTCTAATGCGACGATGACGATGCCATCGTCGGCCGGCTTGCTACCGGCAACCATGGCCCTGTCGAGCGTCGCGTTATCGAGCCGACCGGTCACCCCGGACACCTGCGCCCACGCCGCGATCGCGAGAGTCAGGACCAGGATCGCGATCCATTCCGCGAAGAGCCGGGCCTTGGGCAAGGATCAGCCGCCCACCGTGAACTTCTGCATGGGCATCCAGACCTCGGCCGAACCATCCTCTGCTGTCTGGATCACACTGACGCGCCAGCGATAGACGCCGGGCTTGAGACCGGTCATGGTCATTTCCGGCTTCGTCAAGCCGGCCTCATCCACCAGCGGCAAGCCATCGGCCTGCGCACCGAACAGCTGAAAGCGGAATAGCGACTTGCCTTCACCCTCAGCCTGCCAGGCGAAACGAAAGCCACCGGGTATGCCCGACTGGCCAGCATCGGCGGCAAGGCCCACGCGCTGGCGCCGGAAGGACCAGGTGTCCTCCAGACCCTGAATGCCTGAACCGGAAATTCCTGCGGCGCGTACAAAAAAGCGCCCGTTGCGAAGTTCCGAAAATTCCGCGCGTGCCTCGTCCGGCTGCACTTCGGCCACAACGTCAACGAAACCGGCATCGCGAGCGACCTGCATGCGATAGCCTTTCGCTTGCGGAAGGGGGGCGAAATCGAATGTCACTTTAGCGTCGGTCTGCACCTTCGCCGGATCGCGCAGGGCAGGGGCCGGGAGCAGCGCTTCCTTGGCGATGTCCCCCGAGGCGGTGGTCGCCGCGCCAAAGCCGGCCGGCACAGCAAGTTCCGCCTTGGATGAGCCGACCGTCACTTCGCCTTCGATGGTTTCGCTGGCCGCCGCGCCGCTTGCTTCAAGGTATCCGGCGCGGAACACAGTGCCGCGCACGGCTGTGACGGCCACCGGCGTGCGAACCCGAAACCGGCTTTCGGGCGCTTGCTTGGCCGCCTGAACCTCGGCCTTGCCGCGGTCGACACGAAGTTCGATGTCCGTCGCCTCCAACAGCACATAGCGCCGCGCCTGTCCCAACGAAACGCGGCTGTTCGACGGCAGCGAAACGCGCGATCCTTCGGACCCGGAGAGTGCGATAAAGGCGTTGGCGCCGGTCGAAATCACTGTGCCTTCCGGCAATTCCGCGCCCTTGCGCACGTCGACGGGTTGGCCGTTCAGCGTCGCGGTGACGGGACCGGAAAACGACTGAATGCGAACCGTGACGGGCGTGAATTTCAGCAGGTGACGCGGGATCGACAGGCGATAGCCGACCGGCATCTGCTCAGGAATGCGAACCCCGTTGGCCGCGCGCAGTTCCTTCAGCGCGTTCGCTCCGACGAGGTACTGGCGGGTAAGGCCGTAGAGCGTCTCATTGCGCTTGACGGTGTAAACAAGTGTTTCGCGCGGTGCCGATTGGGCGAGGGCAGGGGGGCCCGTAACCCCCAGCAGCACGGCCACGCCAACTGATTTCGTCAGGAATCCCGCCATCTAGCGCCCCTCCAAAGGATTCGTTTGCGCCGCGCCCTTAACACATTTTGCTCATTTGAGCCCCAGCCGCGCGACGATCCAGGCCACGATGCGCGCGATAATCCCCGATTGACGGTCGCGCGCGCTCGTAGACGCCGGACCAGCCGTGCTTTCGATCTGCTGCTTAAGGGCACCGGCAAAGGCCTTGGCCAGTTGCGGCAGGACCGGGCGTCCCATCGCTTCCCACATTGGCGCCATGGGCCCGCTGCCCTCAACCTTCACGTGCAGCGCGATGCGGGTTTCTCCATCGTCGGTTGGTGACGCACGGAATGTGCCGCTGCCTTTCACCGGATCGCTGGTGACCGTGTAGTCGAAATCGACTTCAGCGGGGCCGGCCCAGCGCGTCACGCACACTTCGACCGTCACGATGCGAACGAGGCCGCCGACGCCTACCTTCAATACCCAGCGTGAGCGGTTCTCATCCTGGATTTCCACGCCTTGCATACCCGGCATCAGTGGCGCCCAGCCGCCAATATCGGAAACGTGATTCCACACCGCCCCAATCGGCGCGGCGACTGTTACGTCCTGCGTGGTTTCAATCATGAGAGGGCAATCGCCGCGTTTTCAAGCAGACGGCTCGGCTGGCCCATTGCGTGCCGCGCGGCGAGCCAGCCCGTTGTGATGCCGCGTGCGTTGGAAATGCCGCTTTGCATCATGGCGCCCGTTTCAATGCGGGCCAGCGAGTTACCCGCACCGTAGAGGCCGGGTATCGGCTCATCGGCCCAGGACAGAATGCGGCAATGCTGATCCGAGAGCAGGCCCGTTGCCGGTATGGCCGATCCGGCCATGCGCTTGAGAGGGATGGCGTAGAACGGTGCCTTGACCAAGGACCCGAGGTTAGGGTTCGGATGATGGAACCGATCACCCGCCATCCACGCGCTCCACGGGTGGGTGCCGCGGTGATGAACCGGGTCAACGCCTTGATCCGCCAGTGGATTGAACGCGGCAACCGTCGCCTCCAGCCCAGCCGCGTCGATGCCCGCCATTTGCGCCAGTTCCGCCAGGCTGCCGGCGGTGTGCCCGAAGCCTTCGGGCAACTCCTGGCCGGGCATCAGGCCGGCAAAGGGGTATTTCTCCCGCGCCTGGCTGTCCATGATCGCCCAGCAAGGGTAGTTGGGATAGGTCTGCGTATTGCCATCGACGGCGTCCAGCTTGAACCCATAGTCGCGGTAGAACGATTCATTCGCGAAGCGGTGGCCGAAGCGGTTCACCACAATCACGTGTGGCAGGCCAATCACGGCCATGCAACTGCGATAGAGCGGCTTTCCTTCCTCGTCCTCCTCGTTGGGCAGGCTTACGCCGAGCAGCGAAATGTCCGGAACACGCGATATGCGCGCGTTGAACGGCCCGGCGAGGCGGAAATTCGCTCCGTCGACGGTGGAAAACACCAGCGAACCGGCGTCGATCTGCTGACTTAGCCCGCGGTTATAATCCTCGCGCCGTTCATAGCTGCTGACGGCAAGCAACACGCCCTTGGCCGCGCGTATGGTGATATCGCGATCCCCCTGCCGGGCTCGCAGCCCGACTACGCGCTCGCCATCGCCATAAATCTCCACGGCTTCGGTGCCGGTCATCAGCGGGATCCCCCGGTCAACCACGCCTTTGACGAAAGCGGCGGCAAGCCCGGGTCCAAGGCAGCGTTCGTCGCGCTGGAGCCGGTCGCCCATGACGGCAAAGTCCCATTTGGCGATGTGCGCCGTGCCACCGAAGTCGTACATGTCGTCGTGGGTGAGGCCAAAGGGCATCTGCGGCGAAATCCGCGTGCGTTCGGCCCATTCGCCCAGCGTCGATGCGGGGAAGGGCTCAACCTCCAGCAACCGGCCACGCGGCACGGCATCTTCATCCACCCCATAGAAGTAGTCCGGGCAATCCCGAATAGCCTTCATGCGGAGATCGGTATTGGCCTCAAACCAGCTCAAGGCCTCACGCGCGTGGATGACGAGATTGAGGATCGCGCGGTCATCGGCATGCCCCATCGACAAGCGCTTGAGATAGTTGAACCCCCGTTCGGGCGAATCCTCGACGCCCAGATCGGCGGCATAGGGATTGCCCGGCACCCAGACTTCGCCCATCGACAAGGCGGTGACGCCGCCAACCTTGTCGGCCCGTTCGATGACCAGCGCCTTGCCGCCGGCGTCATGCGCGGTGATCGCCGCCCCCAGGCCGCCCGCGCCCGATCCAATCGAAACGAAATCGACCTCGATATCCCACGTGGAGGGCTGGTTGTTCAGCATCGCGTCTCTCCCGGTTTGCGGCGATTTTTAATGTCACCTGAAACGTAGCATTAATTGCGGCCAGCCTGCAAGTTCGGGCGCCAGCCGAGTGATGATGCCCCCCGCACTTAACTTCCTGAGCAAATTGCCGCTCTTCCCCTTGCGGCACTTCCGGATGGTCCGGACCTGCCGGAAGGTGACTCTATCGGGGGGTTCAACCATGACTGTCATCAATACCAATATCAGCGCCATGCGCGCTGCCAATGCGTCCAATTCCGCCGCCCTTATGCAGGGCACGTCGATGCAGCGCCTGTCCACCGGCAAGCGCATCAATTCCGCCAAGGACGATGCGGCCGGCCTCGCCATCTCGACGTCGATGACGTCGCAGATCACCGGTATGCAGCAGGGCATCCGCAACGCCAACGACGGCATTTCGCTGGCGCAGACCGCGGAAGGCGCGCTCAACGAAGTGACGAACATGCTGCAGCGCGTTCGCGAACTGGCTGTCCAGTCGGCTTCTGGCACCTATCAGGCATCGGACCGCACCAACATGCAGGCCGAAGTGACATCGCTGACCAACCAGATCGGATCGGTGCTGGCAGACACGAAGTTCAACGGCAACGCGCTGTTCAGCACGACAGCAGGCACCGACATCACCTTTGATGTCCAGGCCGGGGCAAATTCCACCGATGTCATCACCCTGACCAGCACGGCGATTGACGGCGGAAATATCGATGCCACCGCGCTTGACGTGACGACCTCGGCGCTTGCCACCACAACGATGGCCAATGTCGATCTGGCGCTTGCCGAAGTGGCCGCAACCAACGCCGGTTTCGGCGCCGGCGAATCGCAGCTGCAATCGGCGGTCAACAACCTGACGTCGAACGCCACGAACCTTTCGGACGCCCGCAGCCGCATCCTCGATGCCGACTATTCGACTGAAACCACCAATATGGCCAAGGCGCAGATCCTCAGCCAGGCATCGACCGCGATGCTCGCCCAGGCCAACCAGAGCCAGCAGAACGTCCTCTCGCTGCTGCGGTAAGGCGTACGACCCGGCACCCGTCCCCTTCAGGGTGCCAAACTCCCTGTCCTCCCCGATGGACAGGACCAGGCCCGGCGGTCGCCCCCCGAACGCCAGGGTTTTTTCGTGCGGCCAGGTTTGCCAGCATTCACAAGCCGCAAGGCGATACAACACATGGGCTGCGCCTGGCCGGATCATTCCTGAAAGCCGAAGCCAGATGCAAAGGAGCCGCACTGGCGGTGTCGTTATCCATGAGCCTACAATCACAGGCGGGTGCGCATGGCAAATGCAATTGGATAGCAATCATGCGCGCCAAAGGGGCAGGACGCTGCCTTATGGGAAAATGAATTGGTTCAGGAACACAGCTGCGCGATCCTTGCTTTCAACCGGGCATTTTCCGCGCGCAGGCGTGCCAGTTCATCCCCCGCCTCGCATCCGGGGATGGCTGGCTGACGAGGCGGGGGCTTGCGCCGCCGGGGGGCTGGCTGGGTCGAAGCCTGCCGGGCAAGGGGCAGGGCTTCGCGGCGGCGCTTGGGTTTTGCCGATCGTCGGGGAAGCACTTTCCCGGCGAAGACGAAACTTATGGCATCCAGCCAGCGCACCAGCCGGTTCACGATCCCGCCGCCATGCACCGGCACGATTGCCCGGCTGCGCGGCACGGTCTGATCCGCGAGCGGGGCAGCCGGAGCGGGTTCTGCCGCCACCGCGATCACGGCCGGTGCGGGCTTCATTGCCGCATTGCCCGAGCCCTTCCGCGCCTTGCCCTGAACGGTCTTGCGACGGCGGGTTTTCTGCCCGCGTTTGGGCGAAACCTTGCGCGCGGCCTTCGCACCGCGCCGCTTCGCGGATTTTACCTGTGCGGGCAGGATTAGCGCGGCTTCCGCCTGCACCTGCGCTTCGGGCAGTTCGACGGAATTGATC
>JBJTLW010000032.1:0-63060 GCA_046063225.1 Novosphingobium sp.
CTGGGGTCCGCTGATCGACGGAATCCTGGCCGAACATGGCCGGCTGGATATCGCTTTTGCCAATGCCGGCACTGAACACGGCGATGGCAGCGTGGAAGACATCACCATCGATGGCTGGGACAATGTCATCGCCGTCAACCAGACCGGCGTGATGCTCACCATCCAGCACGCGATCCGCGCGATGAAGAACAACCCCGATGGCCCCAACGGCTCGATCGTGGTCAATTCCTCGATGAACGCGCACCGCGCGATGGGCAATTTCGTCGCCTATTCGGTATCGAAGGCGGCGGTCATCGCGCTGGTCAAATCGGCAGCGGTGCACTGCGGCAATCAGGGTTACAGGATCCGCACCAATGCGATCCTGCCCGGTGTGGTGGAAACCGCGATGATCAACAACCTGATCGAAACTTCGGGCGATCCGGTGGCGACGCGCGTCGCCTACAATTCGATGTCGCCACTGAAGCGGATGGCAAGTGTCGAAGAAGTGGCCGGCCTTGTCGCATGGCTCAGCTCTGACGAGGCCGCCTTCGTTTCGGGCAGCGAATATGTGATCGACGGGGCAACAACTGCAGGGATGATGGGCGTATGAGCGATCTTGGTGCGCAGCGGCTGAAGGGCCGGGTGGCGTTCGTTTCCGGCGGTCTGCGCGGCATTGGCCTAGCCTGTGTCGAACGGTTCCTGGCCGAGGGCGCGGAAGTTGTGCTATCCGACCTTGATTTTGCTGACAGCGAGGTTGCCAGCGCAACCATGGCCCGGCTTGGACAGGCCGCCAGCTATCTACAGGCGGACGTCACCAGCGAGGATGACTGGCAGCGCGCGGTTGCGCATGTGACCGAGCGGCACGGCAGCCTGCACATCCTGGTCAACAACGCCGGGATCGGGCCGACGGGCGCAATCGAAAGCTATCCGACAAAGGATTGGCGCAAGATCATGGCGATCAACGTCGATGGCGTATTCTTCGGAGTTCGCGCTTTCACCCCCTTGTTGGCCGAAAGCGGCAAGGCGGTCAAAGGTGGTTCGTCGATCATCAATGTCAGTTCGATGTATGGAATTGTCGGCGCGGTCGAAACCTCGGCCTATAATGCCAGCAAGGGCGCGGTGCGGCTATTCACCAAGGGCATCGCACTGGAATACGCGACCAAGAAGATGTCGATCCGCGCCAATTCGTTGCATCCAGGCATGATCGAAACCCCGATGATGGACAACGGCTTTCAGGGTCTCGTCAATCAGGGGCTGGCCGAAAGCGTGCAGCAATTGAAGGACGGCATGATCGCCCTCACCCCGTTGGGCCGCCTGGGCCAGCCCGAAGATCTTGCAGCCGGCGTGTACTTCCTCGCCAGCGCGGACAGCGCTTTCATGACGGGCGCGGAACTGGTCATGGATGGAGGATGGACCGCACAATGACAATTGCTCTCGAGAACGTAATCGCCTTGGTAACCGGCGCCAATGGCGGCATCGGCCGCGAACTGGTGAAGGCAATGAAGGCGGCGCATGCCCATGTCATTGCCAGCGATCTGGCTCCCGAAGCGGCGGAAGGACTGGGTGCGGACGCCTATTTCCAGCACGACGTCACCTCTGAGGCTGACTGGCGGCGGATTGCCGATCACGTGCAGGCTCTGCACGGGCGGCTCGATGCGCTGGTCAACAATGCCGGTATCTCGATCGTCGGCAAGATGGAAGATACGCCGCTCGCCGAATGGCACCGGGTCAATGCCGTCAACGTCGACAGCATCATCATCGGCACGGCTGTCATGCTGCCGCTGCTCAAAGCAGGCGGCAAGGCGCGCGCCGGTGGTGCCTCGATCATCAACTTCTCGTCTGTTGGCGGCCTGCGCGGATCGGCATTCAACGGCGCCTATTGCACCAGCAAGGCGGCGGTGAAGATGCTGACCAAGTGCCAGGGCGCCGAATTTGCCGCGCTGGGCTACAATATCCGTTCGAACTCGGTGCACCCGGGCGGCGTCCATACCGACATGATGCATTCGATCATGCAGCGCTATGTCGAACTGGGCGCGGTATCGGATTTCCAGACCTCGGAAATCGGCCTCAATGCCCGTCATCCGATCGGCCGGATGGGCCGTCCGGACGAAATGGGCGGCATCGTCGTCTATCTCGCCTCGGAAGCGTCGAGCTTTGCCACCTGCGACGAATTCGCCATCGACGGCGGCTTCAGCCAGGTCTGATTTTCGCAGCGCTTCAGGCGCAAACAGAAACCCCCGCACCTGACCGACCAGCTGCGGGGGTTTTCATTATAAGCCATGGGCCCCTTCAATCGTTGGGCAACACAGTCCCCAAATGACGACCGGCGATATAGCCAAAGGTCAGGCCGGGCCCCAGCGTGCCCCCTGCCCCGCCGTAAGCTTCACCCAGAACCGCGCAGGTGACGTTTCCTGCGGCATAGAGACCGCCAATCGGTTCGCCCTGCCAGTCAAGCACCTGCGCATCGCCATTGACGCGCGGACCGCCCGCGGTGCCAAGCGCACCCGATTCCATCTTCACGGCATAGTACGGTGCCTGATCGATCAGGCCGAGCGTGCGGTAAGGAGGCTCGAACGCAGGATCGCCCCACATGTAGAAATTGTCATAGGTGTTGTCGCCGCGATTGAAATCGTCGTCATGGCCCTGGCGCACCATGCCATTGAAGCGTTCGACCGCCGCAACGAGGCCCTTGGGATCAATCCCTGCCGTCTCCGCCAGTTCCTCAAGCGTGTTCGCCTGCATCATGTAGGACGGGATCGGCGATCCCGGCATCGAGGTGAAGGTGGGATACTTGTCCTTGTAGCGCTGATCGAGGATCAGCCAGTAGGGCAGGTTCGCATAGGTATGCGTGCCCGCATCGAAGGCGACCACCGCCTTGCCCATGGCGTTGTAATTTGCCGCCTCGTTGACAAAGCGCTGGCCCTTCTTGTTGACCAGGATTGCACCGGGGCGCGCACGCTCATCGGAACCCAGCATGTAGTTGGGCTTGGCGCCGCGCTGCGGCTTCATTTCGAGCACGGACTGCTGCCACCATGCGTTCTGCATATTGCCCAGCTGCGCCCCCGCATCCATCGCCATCAGCAGGCCATCGCCTTCATTCTCGGGAACGCTGACAGGGCCGGTTAGCGGCCCCCGGATGAAGGCCTTGACCAAGGTTTCGTTCCATTCGAAGCCGCCCGTGGCGATCACCACGCCGCGTTTGGCAAGGACGCGGAAATCACGGCCCTGCGCGTCTTCAGCGATTACACCGACAATGCGGTTGCCTTCCTTGATCAGCTTGCGGGCGCGCTTTTCGAACTCGACCGGGATGCCGCGTTCGATCACCGCTTCGAACAGCGCGCCGACCAGCGCCTGACCAAGTCCGCGATAGTCACCCTCTTCGCGTTCGGCGAGAGTGGCTTCGTCAAGCGAACCGCTCACCGCTTCCATCAGGCTGCCGCGCATCGGATAAGCCATCTTCGTGGGATTCACGCGACTGGCCCACTTGCCCAGTCGCGCGAAGGAATAGGCGTCGTTATCCAGGCTGCGCCCACCGTCCGGCTTGGCGCCCGGCATATAGGGCTGGTAATCCGGAAAATCGGCATAGGCATGGAAGCGCACCGGCGTGCGTTCATGCAGATAACGGACCATTTCCGGGCCGCGTTCCATGAAGGCACCCAGCGTTTCGGGATCGAGTTGATCGGGCGCGAGCGAATCGAGATAGGCGACGATGTCCTCGTCCGATTCCTCGATGCCCGCTTCCAGCTGGAGGTGGTTGCCCGGAATCCACAGCATGCCGCCCGACATCGCAGTAGTTCCGCCAACCATCCCGGTTTTTTCCAGGATCACCACGTCCTTCGCGCCAAAATCGTGGGCCGAGATAGCTGCCGTCAGCGCCGCTCCACCCGAACCGAGGACGACTACGTCAGCCTCAAGATCCCAATTTGCCTGATCGCTCATTCTTGCACTCCCGATATTCTGAAACTTCGCGCCGTCAGCGCGTCAGATAGCCAGCTTCAACGGCAAGGCTGTGGCCAGTGACGTAGCTCGATGCGTCGGAGCACAGCCAGGCGCTTGCCTCGCCCACTTCTTCCGGCTTGCCGAAACGGCCGAGCAGCGAAAGCGCCGGGGCAAATTCCTCTTCGGTGAAATTGTTGAATTCGAGCGCGGCGCGCAGCATCGGCGTATCGATCGCGCCGGGCAGCACTGCGTTAACGCGGATGCCCTGCGGGGCATATTCCAGACTGCCGGTCTTGGTCAGGCCGATGACACCGTGCTTTGCCGCAACGTAGGCGGAATTCGCAGGCTGCGGACGGAACGAGCTGACCGAGCCCAC
This sequence comes from Novosphingobium sp., assembly GCA_046063225.1. Lineage (GTDB taxonomy): Bacteria > Pseudomonadota > Alphaproteobacteria > Sphingomonadales > Sphingomonadaceae > Novosphingobium. Next base: position 4,295 of record JBJTLW010000032.1, read on the forward strand.
GTTGACGATCGCACCGCCCTGCCCTTGTGCCAGCATCTGCTGGATCTCGTACTTCATGCAAAGCATGACCGAGCGCAGATCGACATCGATCACGCGGTCCCAGACTGTCATGTCGGCTTCGGCAATCGGCAGCACATCGGGCGTGATCGCGGCATTATTGACCGCGCAATCGAGCCGTCCGAAAGTTGCCACCGTCTCAGCGATAAGCGCTTTGACCTGATCTTCGTCAGCCACGTTGCAGGCCACGACATGCGCCGTACCGCCCGCAGCCCGAATGGCCTCAGCCGTTTCTTCCGCCTTTGGCACGTTTATGTCCGCAACGATCACCTTTGCGCCATAGCCCGCCATAACCTGCGCCGTCGCTGCGCCCATTCCCATGCCTGCGCCGGTGACAATGCCGACCTTTCCGTCAAGACGGTTGCGTGCGCTGCTCATGTGCATTCCTTTTTTAAGCTCGGGATTGTTGCGAAGTCCTACTTCGCGTTTTCAAGCGTGCCGGTCAGGGGCAGCAGGAAGTCCATCGAATAGCGCGTTGCCTTCCAGCCGGCGGCGGTACGGCGCACGTCGAAATAGTACCGGCCATTCACAGTGACGCCCTGCCCGTCTTTGCCTACCCCCATGCCGATGACATAGGCGCGGATCGAGGCCGTATCGCCGGCATAGGCGGTGATGGCGAAGTTCGTCAGATAATGGGCGTGGTGCGCCATGTTGGCGAAGACGTTTTCGAAAAACCCGCGAATGCCGGCGTGGCCAACGACATTAGCCAGACCAATGCCGGACAGGTCAAACACACCGTCTTCTGTAAACAGGTCGCAAATGCCATCGATATCGGACATGGAATCCACCGCATGGGCATAGGCTATAAGCACGTCCTGGATGGCCAGACGGTCTTCGATTGGGCAGTCGGTCATGGAAGCACCTTTCATTCGGGGAAACCGGGTCGGATGGGATCGGAGACGCCGTCCCAACCTTCAGCCGCAGCAGCCACGCGCTTGAAGAACTCGGTTTGGTCCGGATCTTCCTCGACAAGTTCAACCATGCAGCCAATCGCCGCACTGGTATCGAAATAGCTGAAGCGCATTTTGCCAAAGACGCCATCGACCGAGCTGACGAAGCCCTGATCCTTGTAATGGCGATAGGTGCCATCATAGTCCGGCGTATAGACCGCGAAGTGGTGAAAGCCGCCCTGCCCCTTGGCGATGGTATCGCGATAGGCAGAAGGGCTGTCGCAATGCTGCTGGATCAGTTCGATCTGCACTCCGCCCGACTGCGCCAGCGCCACCGAGAAATCGAGGCCCTGGCTTTTGCGTCCGTGGTAATCGTATTCCGCCAGCACGACATGCGGCACCAGCAGAAACGGGCCGATCCCCGTCGTGCGAATCCAGTTCATGCAGGCGGCTTCAAGGTCATCGACCATGAAGGCAGCCTGCATGAAATGCCGGCCCGCAGCTCCGGGGATCACGCCCTGCATCAGTCCTTGCCCAGAACCATGTCGTTGAGCAGTTCGTGGAAGCGCTGGATGCGCTTTTCCTGACCCGGCAGAACGCAGCCCTTGAACCCGCGCGAGTTCAGGCCCTGTTGCTGGCTGGTACCGATCGACAGGTCCTGATCGGCGACGTAGCCCACCGAAACGCCTTCGCCGTAACGCGTGTGATAGTGGATCGAATCGTGCGCGAAGGGGGCCATGCCGACGGGCGTGTAGACTTCTTTCATGCCCTCGATCGGCGGATAGAGACACCAGTGTTGGAACACGCATTTTTCCGGGTCGGTCGGGTGCGGCTCTGTGCGCAGGATCTGGCACTGTTCGGGCGACATGGTCAGCGTCAGGTTGGGGAACATGGTGCAGTGGAAATAGTCCACCAGCTGCTGATCCGTCATGTTGTCGTAGTTGTAGCCACGTTCCGGCCCGAGGCGACGCTTGGCCTCGATCACGGCTGCGCGAATATCACCGGTGCGGCCGTTGTAGTCTTCCGGATTAACGCCCCATGCCTGAGCCGCGCCGGCCAGATCGGGCGGCACGTCGCCGCTGTGATAATCCGTGCGCGTGGTCGCCTGATGGCCGACCATCCACATCGCGTTATGGCCGGAAGGATACATCTCGAACACCGTCGTCGGCAGACCGTCGTTGATGAAGGTTGCCAATTCCGGATGGATGGTCGGCAGGTGATAGCTCTCGTTGAAATTGTCGCGGATGATCTTCCAGTTGAAGTCCGCCTCGGCCGAGATGTTGAGCACGCGCACCCAGTTGTCGAGGCCGTAGCCCTTGAGCCGTTCGGGATAGGGTTCCAACCATTCGTGCAGCGGCTTCACATCATCGTCCATGCACCACCAGACGAACGGACCCCAGGTGTCGCAGCGCAGTTCGGTGAGCCGCACCTTGCCGCAAGGATCGCCGCCTTCGAAATCGTCCGGGTCCTGAACCTTCTTCAGCACGCCTTCGAAATCGAACTGCCAGCCGTGATAGCCGCAAGTAATCTGAGGAACGCTGGTGGCATCGCCCAGGATCAGGCGGTTCCCGCGGTGCGGACAGGAATTGTAGAACGCCTTGATCGAGCCATCATCCTGCATGACCATAATGACCGACTCTTTGCCGAAGTTGTGACGAACAATGTCACCCGGCTCTTCGAATTCGGCCAGCACGCCGCCCAGGTGCCAGACCTTGGGCCACAGGTGCTTGTTTTCCAGCTCCATCCATTCCTTGGAAATGTAGCGATCGGCGGTGATGGTATCGCCGCGAACCGGCATGTCGAAATCCGGTGAATAGCGAGACTTGTTGGATTCAGCGTTCATGATGGCATTCCTCGTAAGCGTGTGGGTCAGCGTGGCCAGTCGCGGCGCTCGCTGAAGTCTTCCCCCCGCCTTCCAGATCGGTTCGTTGTCGGATTCGCAGCATAGAAGCCGTGATCCGCTGGATGGTCAGTTACCCACTCAGTGATAAGCTTGCGCTTGGCGATCCTCCACTCGCCATTTTTACAGGCATACTCGTCGATGTAACGGCCCGAGATGAAAAGATCGCCCGGTTCGCCCGCCTCATTGCGGGTGCCGTGCCAGGCCTGAAAATAGCATTCCCCGCTGGCATTTTCGGCATCGTGCAGTGTGATTTGCACCTGCCCCAGCAAGTGATGGGTGGCCTCCATCGAGGCGAGCAGGTCCTGTGCGAATGCAACGAATTCGTCAGCACCGCCGGCCATCAGGCCGCAATCCACAAAGGCGTTATCGTGGAAGGAACTGCGCTGCAGCTGCGCATCGAGCCGGTCCAGCCCGCGCATATAGCGATGCACCGCATCGGTAATGTCACGCCGCGCGGCAAGATCGCGAACCTCTGCTTCGAAATCGAAGGGCATTACATCGTCTCCCCATTGTCGATGGTTATCGTGGTGCCGGTGATATGCTTGCCATCGCTGCTGGCGAGATAAAGGACCATGTTTGCAATGTCCGCCGGTTCGCCCATGCCGTGGGCCGACGTTTGTTCAAGGCCCGGATCGCCTTCGGGCAGTTCGGCCAGCGCCTGTGCCGTCATCGGCGTAACAATGCCGCCGGGCGCGATGGCGTTGCAGCGGATGCGGTATTTCTGCTCCTGACAGTGCACCGCAACCGAACGGGTCATGCCGATGATCCCGGCCTTTGCGGCGCTGTAGGCCGGAATGGCGCTGACCGCCTTCAACCCTGCGACCGAGGCCATGTTGATGATCGAGCCCGAACCATCTTTCGACATGTGCGGAATGGCTGCCTGACAGCCCAGAAACGTGCCATCGAGCATGACCTCGATCTGGAGCTTGTAGTCCGCATAGCTCATCGCCTCGATGTTGGCGAAGCGAACGAGACCGGCATTGTTGACCAGCGTATCGAGCCGGCCGAACACCTTGATCGTTTCCGCCACTACCTCAGCCCAGCGGGCCTGATCCCGCACGTCGTGGTGCAGGTAGAAGCAATCCGGAAGGCTCGCGGCAACCTCTGCGCCCAAAGCGTCTTGCACATCGGTTATGACTACACGGGCGCCCTCGCGGGACAGCACGCGGGCATCCTCTGCGCCCAGTCCCGAAGCGCCGCCCGTGATCAGCGCAACCTTGCCTTGCATCTTGCCCATGAGCGCTTCCGTCATTGCTTTTCGAGGCAGGTCACACCTGCGGGGACTTCAAACCAGTGCTGCGCGCTTCTGGTCCAGTAATGCACCGTAGGCTTCAGGTCTGCCGATTGATCGAGCGTGCCGGCCTTGAAGAAAATGATGTCCTGATCGCGCGCCGCGGCAGTGTCCGTCAGAATGGGGGAGCCGCAATTTCCGCAAAACTTGCGGTTGACCGTCTGGCCGCTCGAACCGGGATGGCTGAACGTCTGCAAATCGCCTGAAACGACCAGATCGTCACGCCGGGCAACGCCAACGACGGAGAAGGCCGTTCCCGCCTGCTTCTGGCAATCACAGCAATGGCAAACAACCAAGGCCTTTGGCGGCCACGGCATTTCGTACCGCACGGCCCCGCACAGGCAACCTCCGCTCCTTTTCTCGCTCATATATCCCACTCCAGAACCAACCGGTTCAACTGGCCGACGATCCCGCCGGAACTTCTGGTATCGGCCGTGGCAGCAACCCGAAAATTCGGTATCCGCTTCAGCCATTCCGCAATCGTCACGGCCACTTCCATGCGGGCAAGCTCCTGCCCCGGGCACATGTGCGGGCCACTGCCGAAGGCCGAATGGGCGCAACCCTTGCGGTCCAGATCGACGCGCATGGGTTCCGGGTTGATCCGATCATCCAGCCCGTGAATCTGGGTGGGGATGCAGACCAGTTCCCCCGCTTTCAGCTGCACGCCATGGAATTCCATGTCTTCGCGCACGGTACGGGCAATCGTGACGAGCCCATAGCGACGGAACAACTCGTGGGTCGCCGCAAGCACCTGGTTGAAGGTGGACGAGGCCAGCCGCTCACGCGTCAGGGTGTCCTCGGCGAGGAAGTGCATGGCAAAGCCCAGGAAGTTCACCACCGTATCGACGCCAGCGATCAGGATTTGTGTCGAAAGCGATAGAGCTTCGTCGCGGTTCAGGGTGCGGCCGCCCATGTCGGTGGTGACGACATGGCTGAGCAGATCGTCTCCTGGATTGGCCCGCCGTGCCTCCAATACAGGATCGAGGTAGTTGTAGAACGCGTGTTTGGCGTCTTCGAAGGGCATCGGCGGGTTTGGCCGCGTCATGCATTCGGCCCACAGACGTATCTGGTCAGCATCGCTGAACGGAATGTCGACCAGCGCCATGAAGATTCGGATCGGAAAGATCTGCGCATATTCCGCTGTAAAATCGCATGATCCGCGTGCATGGAATCCGTCGATCAGCTCTGCAGCGACAGACCGGATCGATTCCTGCATGCGCCGAATCTTCGCGAGCGCCATTCCGTCGTTGAGCAGCTTCCGATAGGGACGATGCTCTGGCGGATCGATGGTCGTCGGGATCAGACCATGCAGTTCGCCGACCGACTTCGGCAGGACAATGACCCGGTTGGAAAACCGCTCATGGTCGGACTGCACCTCGGCAAGGATATCGCCACGCAGTGCAATCCAGTGGCCCTCGTTCTGCGGCGTCCAGACGATTTCAGGCGATGCGTCCTGCAAGGCTTTCCAGGCGCCATGCCAGTCCTCTGCCTGGCCGGGAAGCGCATAGACGTTGACGTCAGCGACACGCGCGGGATCGACGTGCGCTGGCCGTTCGGCTGAACCCGCCGTCACAGGCTTGCCCAATGCGCATAGACGGGGTCCGAGGTCCCGAAGCTTCCGCGCGTCTTCAAGGGTTGATACATGCCGTCCAATTCGAGCGACTTGGGATGCGACGTGTTCCAGTCGGCAACAAAGGTGCGCGACGCGATTTTCCAAACGCCTGCGCGCCGCTCATAGCTGTCGATATAACGTCCACCGGTCATCACATCCTGTCCTCCCGCACACATATTCGCGATGACATAATGCTCTCCGACGGCATGATCACCTGTCACTTCGATCCATTCGTTGGCAATGGAATGGAAACAATAGTCGAGATTGGTGACGACATGATCGACAATGCCCTCGGCAAAATCCGCGCCGGAAGCGTTCACCAGGCCCGAAATCACGACAGAATCGTCCCAGAAAAGTGATTTCAGCAGCGCCTTGTCGCCTCGGTCCACGCCGCGGCTGTACCCCGTGACCAGTTGGCGGATCGCATCGCGCGACAACGCGGCATCGAGGATGGCGGCATCAACGGACATGGGCTTGGCTTTCTGCAAGGTGCGCGAGGCGGCAAGATGGTGTGCGATCAGCGCTTGACCCGGATCGCTGGCGCCTTTGGATCCTTCGGGCACGTAATGATCATAGATGACGGGCGGATCGCTGCGCGACACCGTGCTGGCTCGGTTCGTGTTACCGTCAAGCACATAGGTTCGATGCGACAGGGCCCAGCGGCCATCTCGACATTCGAGACGATCAAGGTAGCGCCCGAAAATGGTGCGCTGAACCTCGGCTTCCTCGGCGTAGGCGATCACATAGCTTTCGCTGACCGCCCGTCGTCCATCTACGCGAATGTCGACATTCGCGGTGCGATGGAGAGTGGGCAAGGCGCCTTTCTGCGCACCTGCCAGGATCGTGACCAACACCGCCGCCTCGCCGGCAAAGAAGCCATAATCGACCGTGGCATCGGGGTGATAGGCAGAGCCGAGCAGGTTCGCATCGGCGCGATCGACGCCGCGGCTATGGCAGGCAAGCACGTTGAGTATCGCGTGTCGCGCAACCAGCGCTTCGGCCGTCATGTCGCTTTCGCCTCATGCAATGGGTTGACCCCATCCGGCATGCCGGATGGGGTCTGGGAGAGACCTAGAATTTCGCGGATATCGATCCACCGAACATCCGCGGCGGCGCGTAGTTGGTCAGGCCAAGCGTACCGGGAGCATCGAAGACCGAGTTGATGTAGCGCTGGTCAAACAGGTTCGTTGCCCAGATACCAATGGTGTAGTTTTCACCCACCTTGATATCGAAATTGGCATTGACCACGTGCTGCGGTTGGACACGGGCACGCGGCACATCGACGATTGACGTCAGCAGCTTTTCCGAGGTGTAATTGTAGGTCGCCGACATCCGGGCCGAAAGATCGCCGCCAAGCGGGAACTCGTAGCTGCCGTTAAGCGATGCGGCCCAGCTGGGTGCGTTCTGCAGGCGCTGTCCGGCCAGGCTGATGCTTGAGCCACTGGGTAACAGGAAATCGAACTTGCTGTATTTGGCATCAAGATGCGCCAGGTTGGCGCTGAACTGCAGTCCGGCTACCGGGGCAACGGTCAGTTCGGCTTCAAAACCACGAATGCGGGACTTTGCGGCATTGATGATGGTGTTGCCCTGCGTCAGGCTCGCACCCGATCCGATGAAATAGATCTGCGCCAGCTGCATGTCGCGGTAATTGGTCTGGAACGCGGCCAGGTTGAACCGAATACGCCGATCGGCAAATTCGCTTTTGAGACCGATTTCGAAGGTGTCCACCTCCTCCGGATCATAGGGACCAAGATCCTGCGGAATACCGATACGGCCCGTGAAACCGCCCGACTTGAAGCCCCGCGCCCAGTAACCGTAGAGCATGGTACGGTCATCGATCTTGTAGTCGGCACCCAGCTTCCAGCCGACGTTGTTCCACGTCTTGACACCCAGCGGCGGTGCAACAGTTCCAAGCGACGTATTGGGAACACCGGAAGGCGAAGTGCCATCAAAGGTCGTTACGCCGCCGGGCGCGAACGAGGTTGCCGTCGAAGCAAGCATCGCGGTCTTTTCATGGGTGTAGCGAATGCCGGCCTGAAGCCGCAGCTGGTCGGTAACCTGGAAATAGGACTGAGCGAACAGGCTGACCGAATGGTTGTCCTGATCCTGCAGGTTGCGCTGGTACAGCCCTGGAAAACCCTTGGTATAGCTGTTGTTCGCCGTGTTGTAGACCGCGCCGCCTGCGAAATCGATCCGCAGGTGCTGGTAATGATCGTAGTGATCGGTGAGGTAGAACCCGCCCAGCGTCACGTCGACCTTATCACCCACCTTGAAGTCGGTGCGCAGTTCCTGGCTGAATTGCCAGGCCTGGGTCTGGCGGCGCGTGTCGATCAGGAAGGCGGGAGTGCCATCCTGGTCGGTGAATTCGAACAGCTTGAACTTCTTGTAGCCACTGATCGCGGTGATATCGCCAAGCGGCGTATCGGTGACCGAAAGCGTGAAACCGACGCGGTAGGTGTCCATATCGCTCTGGTCCGGCGTGTCGCCAAGCGCACCGCCATCCCGCGCCGAATAATACGTGTCCGGCGCCACGCAGCGCGACCCGGCGGGAAGGCACGGCGATGCGTACATATTGCGCCAGCCTGCAGGCACGAATTCGGCCTCGCCGGGAAGGTCACCGGCCACCACGATCGGCGAACCGTTGCGCGCCCGGTCGTATTCGGCCGTCAGCACGGCATCGACATTGCCGGACTTGTAACGCAGCGACCCGCGGAAGATGCCCACGTTGCGGCGGCCCATGTCGTCTCCGCTGATGACGTTGGTCACATAGCCATCGCGCCGATCCGCGTTCACCACGAAGCGTGCCGCCATCTCCTCACCCATCGGCAGGTTGACGACGCCGCCCAGAGTGATGTGCTCGTAATTGCCGTAAGATGCGTTGATCTTGCCGCCCAGCTTGCCGATTTCGGGAAGTGCGTTGACCACGTTGACGACGCCGCCGGTGGTGTTCGCGCCGAACAGCGTACCTTGCGGGCCGCGCAACACTTCGATGCGGTCAACATCGGCCAAGTCAAGCAAGGCGCCCATCGAGAAGTACTGCGGAACTCCGTCGACCACGATGCCAACGGTGTTACCGGCATAGGGATCCGGTTCGATCACGCCGATACCGCGAATGGTGAATACGGCCGTGTTCGGAGTGTTCGAGAACGTGCCGATTTCGACGTTGGGGACGCTTCCTTGCAGACCCTGCAGGCTGACAGCGTGAAGGTTCTCGACCGTCTCGCTCGTTACCGCGGCAACCGAGATGGGCACGTTCTGGAGGTTTTCGGCCTTTTTCTGGGCCGTGACGACGATTTCGGCGATGCCGCCATCGTTCTCCGCTTCGCTCTGGGCCATGGCCGGGCTGGCTGATAGAGCCAGGATCGAAAATCCGCCGAGCAGGCGCGTGCGATAGGATTTCATATCCAACTCCTCTCCCTTTGAACCGGGCATCTTTGGCCTCGGCTCTTCTCCGATTGCAGTCCCGGAACTAAAGAACCGGCGATGCTGCCGGTTTTATGCGCTCGCTTTTTCGAAGACGGAACTGAAACTTTTGTCAGGTGCGCGAGATGATGGATTTTCGGCCCAAAAGCGCTATGTTTGCGCTATGGCTCCAACCGATCTTCAGGATCGCATGCTCAGTGCGATCAGCCCCGACCATAAGTCGGAGCCCCCTGCACGCTGGCAGCAACGCAAGAGCGCGCAAACCCGGCAGAGGCTGATCGATGCTGGCATCGATTGCCTGCTCGAAGGAGGTTACACCGGCCTGACGACAGCTGCAGTAGCCGAGCGGTGCGCTGTGTCGCGCGGCGCCATGCACCATCACTTCCCCACTCGCATGGACCTTGTCGCCGCGACGGTGGAACACGTCTTCTACCAGCGCATGCGGCGCTTCCTGTCTGACTACTTCGCCGCCTTGAAGGAACGGGGAGAGGACCTTCTGATCGAGGTCGCCAGCGAGGCGCACTGGCTTTCCGTCCAGACCCGCGAATACGCCGCCTATCTGGAGCTGGCTGTAGCCGCCCGCACCGATGCTGAACTGGCCACGCTGTTTGACCCGGCAGCACGCCTGTACGACGAGGTCTGGACGCGCGAGATGATCGAGGCCTTTCCGCAGTGGGAACGCCATTGGGATGACTTCAAGTTGGCGAGTGACTTCACCCAGGCCGCGCATATGGGCCTGCTGTTGCATCGCCCCATGTTTGGCGATGACAAGGGCGAGCGAATAGACCGGGTGCGCCGGCTGACGACGACTGTTGTCCGCCAGCTTTACGAGCTGCCCGGCGAATAAAACAGGCATATCTGCCTCTTTCCTCGCTAATGTGACAGTTTCCGGCGGCGCCGCACTCGGCCAGCCTGTGCCACGACCGGCGACCTGACTCGGGAGAGGACAAACATGACCGAACTTTCCGCCCCTCCACCCATGAACGGGCGCGACCCCGCCAACCTGCGCGGCGACAAGATCACGGGTGACCGCTATTTCAGCCGCGAATTCGCGCAGAAGGAATGGGACCATCTGTGGACCCGGATCTGGCACATCGCCGGTCGAACCGCCGAGCTTGAAGAGGCAGGCGATTTCGTCGTTCACAATTTCATGAAGGAATCGGTGATCTGCGTGCGCCAGCACGATGGTTCGGTGAAAGCCTTCTACAACTCGTGCGCACACCGCGGCATGCGGTTGGTATCGGGCTCGTCCTCGGTTGATGCCTTCACCTGTCCCTACCACGGCTGGCGCCATGGTCTGGACGGAGTTGTTGAACGCGCACAGGATGAGGAAGATTTTCCGCAGGGCTCTCCTTGCGGCAAGGCCCGGCTCAAGGAACTTCGCTGCGAAACGTGGGGCGGTTTCGTCTGGTACACGATGGACGATAACGGGCCGAGCCTGCACGACTACCTGTATCCGATGATGGAGGTCTACCGGAACTACGCCATGGACACCGCGGTGCGCGTCGCCTGGTATCGAATCGCGCTCAACGCCAACTGGAAGTTCGTCACCGACAACTTTTCCGAAAGCTACCACACCCGCACGGCGCATCCGCAGGTTCCGCCTTGGATCGATCAGGACGCGGATTCGGCCCGGCTGGAAATCTGGCCGAACGGCCTTGGCCGCACGGTCCAACCGATGCGCCCGTCTTTGACCGACCGCCCCGCCGATGGCCGCAACGCGATGTTCGAAGGTATCATGCGGCAGTGGGACATCGATCCCGACTCCTATGAAACCTACGAAGATTTCGTCATGCAGGGCTGGCTGGACATCAAGGCCGCGAAGAAGCGGCTGTGGAAGGAAAAGGGTTATCTCCACTACGAGCACCTGAATGACGAGGAGATCACTGACAGCCCGCACACGGTGATGTTCCCCAATGTCACGATCAGCTTCCTGCCGGACAACCTCGTCTTCTTCCGCAGCGAACCGCACCCGGACGATCCGGAGAAATGCTATTTCGATTTGTGGTGCATGGCCTTCCCGGTCGAAGGGCAGGAAACGGTTGAATCGATCATGGCCGGCCCTCGCCCCTTGCGCGAGGTTGCCGAATGCGAGCACCGCGATTTCGATGGCGGCCGGGGCATCCCGGAACTGGCAGGACAGATAGTTTACCAGGACATGGAACTTGCGGAAGGTATGCAGGCAGGCATGCACTCGCGCGGATATTCCGACGCCTATCTGTCTGCGCAGGAATCCAAGGTGCGCTTCTTCCACGAAGTGCTGAATGACTGGCTCGAAGGAAGGAAGCCCTGATGGCAAATGTTGCGATTACCGGAGCCGCACGCGGCATCGCCCTTGAGCTGGCGCGCCAGCACGCCGCAAAAGGGGATCGTGTGTTCGCCCTCGCCCGTAACCCCGGCTCGGCTGGCAAGCTGAACGCGCTGGCGGCGGAATCAAACGGCCAGATCACCGTCCATGCCATGGATGTCGGTGACGATGCCTCGGTAAAGGCTGGCGCAGCCTCAACGGGCAGCGATCCGATCGACATTCTCTACAACGTCGCGGGCATGACCGGGACAATGCCCGCCGAATTCGAAGACGTGGACTGGAAAACCTTCGATGAAACCTTCAATGTGCATGTGAAGGGGCCATTGCGGGTGATGAACGCCTTCCTGCCCCGCATGGGCGCTGGATCGAAGGTGATCAATTTCTCAAGCCAGCTCGCCGCTTCGACCTGGCCTTACGGCGGCTTTCACGCCTACGCCGCGTCCAAGGCCGCGCTGGGACGCCTGATGCGGTCGGCGGCGGCTGACCTCAAGGAGCGCGGCGTGATTATCGGCATTGTCCATCCGGGCTATGTCCAGACCGACATGGGCGGACCCGACGCGGAAATCACGCCCGAAGAAAGCGCGACCGGGGTGCGCACCCTGGCTGAGGGCTGGACGATCGAAAAGTCGGGCGATTTCTATAAGTGGAATGGCGAAGAACACGCCTGGTAAGGAGAGACAAGGATGCCATTCACCGGCCCGCTGGAAGACCGCATCGCGATCCGCGAACTGATGAACACCCACGCCAACGGCGTGATGACCAAGGACCCTGTCGAATGGGGCTCCATCTGGGCCGATGACGCGTCCTGGGAACTGCCGGAATATCCGGATCTCGGCGTGTTTCACGGCAAAGAGCTGATCGTTTCGAACTGGATCGAATCGATGAAGGCCTATGGCCTGGCGGGCATGACGAAGCCGATGGTCTATTTCATGGAGCCCGGCTCAATCGAGGTTGAAGGCGACACGGCCACCGCTGTTGCCTACACGCATGAGGTCTATGAAGATCCCCACAACAACGGCCAACTCGTGCGCGGCACCGGTCGCTATGACGATCGGCTGGAAAAGCGCGACGGCAAGTGGCTGTTCACCCACCGCGCCTATCGCATCATCCACGAACAGCGCGGATGAGCGAGTGGCGGCAGGTTACGCCTGCCGCCTACCCCTGCATGTCTGACGCGTGTTCCTCGACCGAGAACGTGCGGATCCGGCTGCGGTCAAACAGCCGTGCTTCATCCTCGGCAATCATCGCGGCAAGATCGGGATCCCCCAGCGCGGCAAAACAGGCATCGCGGGTTGCCGCATCCGGGAAATCGATTTCCATCACGACATCCGCATCACAGGGCTGGTCCTCGCCATCCATCGGGTGAAGAAACCGCCGGACATAGCGCGTGGCATAGCCCTTCAGCACCTGTTCCCCGATACGCCTATGGTTCGCCTCGTAATAGGCGATGAAGTCCGCCTTGCTCATGCCCTCGCGGCGCTTGAGCAGGGTAATCACAGTCACGGTCATGTGTTGGCCTCCAGCCAGCGGCGCGTTGCCAGAGCCACCGCGCAAGCTCTGGCATTGGCATCGGCAAACCCGTCGCGGAGCCCCTTGGACCGCAATTCGATGCTTAGCGGGATGCCGGCCGGCAGGGCGCGATAGAGTTCGCCAAGCGGCAAGGCCCCTTCCCCGCACTGTTCCCGCAGATCGATGGCATCGATGATAACCTCGTCGAAATTCCCCGGATCGGGACGTTTCGCCCGTGCGTCACAAAACTGCGCATAAGGGAGCAAGGCCGGGTCCAGCCTGGCGATGTCGGCAATGGAGCTTTGCGAGCGGTCCACATGGATCGGATCGATCAGCACCGCGCGCAAAGGGTGAGCGACATCATCAAGCACGGCAAGCGCGGCCCTCAGATCCTTGACCTCGGTAAAGATGCCAAATTCCAGGGCAACGCGAATGCCGCTGCCCTCAGCATGCCGGCAAAGCTCGGCAAGGCCCGCAGCCGTGGCGCCGTGATCCGGGTCGGAAGAGACGCAGAGCACGTTTTTCGCGCCAACCTCCGCCCCCACATCAATCACCTTGCGATGATCATCCATCACGCTGTCAGGCTTGAGCCAGATCACCTCGACATCGAGGATGGGAATACCGGTCGCAGCCATCGCTGCGCGCACGTCACGGGTGGTCTGCGCGGTCCATTCGGCCGGCTCGACCCACAGGCCTGCAGCGTCAAAACCAGCCGCGCGAGCCGCCTCGACGACAGCCACCGCGCCAAATTCGGGCAGGACGCCCGAGGCGAGCGAAAGCGGATTCACTCTGTAGGGCCTCACATCACCGGTTCGGGCTGTGACGGATCGTCTTCCAGATACCAGTTAAGCCACTCATGAAAGAACTGGTTGCCGCGTTCGTTGCGCCCAAACACGAGCTCATCGTGTGCGCCCGATTCCAGGCCCTTCTGGATTTCCAGGCCGATCAGGTAATCCTCGTTATAGGTGACATCGCGGAAGAAGTTGATTGCCGCCTCGACATTTGCGCGGTCTTCCTCGTCACGGATCGGCTCGCGCCGCAGGTAGTTCAGAACGGTGCGATTTTCGCCCGGCGTCTTGCCGGGGAAAAGCTGGGCAATCTGCGTGATTTCCGGCGCGATGAATGCCGACACGTTGGGGAAGAAAATGCGGACGAAATCGAAACCGTTATTTTCCTGATTGCCCCAGTCTTCGCGCGGAACGTCCTTGAGCGCCTCGGCAATCCGGCGCTGCGGAAAACCGATGCGCATGTTCGGGCCAAAACCTTCGTAATGCGTGCAATTGGACGGCGTGCGCGGAGCAATCGTTTCCGGGTGCAGCGAGGCGAAGTGATAGCCTTCCAGATAGCCGTCGAACGCGATCTTCCAGTTCGCGCCTTCGATCACGCGGCTGCCAAGGTAAGACCAGTTGGCAAAGTCCAGCGCTTCGAAATCTTCAAGATAGCCGCGGAAATAGTTGTCCAGATCCATCGGCGCATTGGGTTTAAGGCAGACGAAAATCATGCCCGCGCGCTCTTCGCAGGGAAGCTGGCGGAGGCCACGTTCCGACTTGTCGATCTCGCCAAAGGTCGATGCTTCGGCAACGCCGATCAGCTTGCCATCCTGACCAAAGGTCCAGCCGTGGTACTTGCAGGTAAAGCGCGGGCAGTTGCCATGCCCTTCATCGGCAAGCGGTGCGCCGCGATGCGAGCAGACGTTGAGGAAAGCCCGAACCGTGCCATCCTTGCCGCGGGTGATGAGAACCGGCATGCCCACCGCATCCATCGCCTTGTAGTCACCCGGGTTCGGCAATTCGGCAGTGAACGCCAGCATCAGAGGGACCTGCTTGAAGATCAGCTCGATCTCGGCGCGCCACTGGTCCTTGTCCGTATAGGACTGGCTCGGCACCGTCATGGTCTTGTCGGTCAGGAACGTCTTCTTGTTCTCGACGTAATCGAGCATGATTTCAGCGACATTGCCGACGCGTTCGACGCGGTTCATTGGATTCTCCCGGAATATTCGTTGTCGCCACCTTGCACCGTGTCAAAGCTGTCCGACAAGCTGCGAGAGGTAACAGGTAGGCAGCACGCGCCTTGCCTTTTCGCCAGTTGGCCGCATGCTGCGCGAAAGGCACCTAGACCCGATGACCGCACCACTTTCCCCGCCCTGGGCCTGGCTTGAAATTCCCGCCCCTCACCAGCGCGCCTTCGCCCAATCCGGCGTGTGGGATGAGCGGACGATTGCCCAGCAGGCGCGCGCCATGGCGGCTGACGACCCGGACTTCGTGGCTTTTGTCGAAGGTGACGAGACCCTGACGCGCGCGCAGGCGCTGGCCGATGCCGAAGCGCTTTCGGCTGAACTTTTCGAGCGCGGCCTGCGGCCTGGCGATGTCATCGCCTTTCAGGTGCCGAACTGGCGCGAAGCGGCGGTGATCAACCTGGCTGCCGCCATGTCGGGCCTGGTCATCAATCCGATCGTGCCGATCTATCGCGACCATGAGGTAACGCAGATGCTGGGCGATTGCGGTGCGCGCGCCTTCTTTGTCGCAGCCAGCTTCCGCAAGTACGATTACGCTGCGATGGCGCAGCGCATCCAGCCCGACGTCCCCAGTCTGGAACACATCATCACCGTGCGCGGCAGCGGCGAGAATGATTACGCCGCCTTGGTCGAAGCGGGTCGCGGCAAGGGCTTTGCATGGCCCCATGTCGATCCGCGCGGGGTCAAGATGGTGCTCTACACCTCGGGAACGACCGGCCGGCCCAAGGGCGTACTGCACAGCCATGTCACACTGTCGCACATCGTGCGGACAAGCGGTGACTTTTGGGGCGTGCGGCCGGGCGAGGCGACTCTGATGCCGTCGCCCGTCACACACATCTCCGGTTACGCCAACGGGCTTGAAGTCCCTTTTATCTGCGGCACGCGCACCGTGCTGATGGAAAGCTGGAACGCGGCTGAAGCCATGGCGCTGATTGAAAAGCACAGCCTTGTCGGTACGGTGGCAGCCACCCCGTTTCTGGTCGAACTGGCTGCCGCCGCGCGCGAAAGCGGCAAGGGCCTTCCCTCGTTCCGCTTTTTCGCCTGTGGCGGCGCTGCGGTGCCCAACGAACTGATACCGGCCGCCAACGCCGCTTTCGAGAATTGTCACGCCTTCCGCGTGTTCGGCGCGTCCGAAGTGCCTCTGGTCAGCTTCGGCTGGCCGCATGACGAACATCTGGCTGCCACTACCGATGGTCAGATCGTCGACTATCAGGTCCGTATCGTCGATGATCAGGACCGGGACCTGGCCGATGGGGAGGAAGGCGAAATCCTGGCACGCGGCCCCGGCATGATGCTTGGCTATGCCGATCAGCAGCAAACCGCAGAGGCCATCACGTCCGACGGGTTCTTCCGTACGGGAGATCTTGGTGTGCGCACGGCCAACGGTGCCATTACCATTACGGGCCGCAAGAAAGACCTGATCATTCGCGGCGGTGAGAATATCTCGGCAAAGGAGATTGAAGATGTTCTCCACCTTCACCCCGGAGTGAAGGAGGCCGCGGTTGTCGCCATGCCGCATGAGCGGCTCGGCGAAGGCATTTGCGCCTATGTCATTGCTGAAGGGGACGCCCCCTCACCAGCTGATCTTGCCGCTCATGTCGCCGCAAGTGGCCTTGCCAAGCAAAAGACGCCCGAACACTTCGAGTTTGTCGCAGACCTGCCCCGCACCGCCTCAGGCAAGGTTCGCAAGGATCAGTTGCGCGCCGATATCAAGTGGAAGCTTGGCGGCTAGATCACACGGCAGAGGCGACGCCGATCAGGACGCAGGCGGTGGATAGGATGCCGATGCGCAGCCAGGACGCCTGTTCGCGAAAGACAAGGACAGCAACGGCAATCGTCGCCAATGGCACCAGCGCGGCAAGGATCGGCATGACCAGCGACAGCGCCATGCCCTGCCGGATCGTTTCGGCCAGAACGAACAGCGACACCAAGTAGGTGAGCAGGCAGGCAGCGGTCCACATCGGTTCCCGAAAGCCGCCGGTCTTGACCAGCAGCGACGATCCCAGGACTTGGGTGACAACAACGAAGCCGACCAACAGGACAACGCGGAGGGACAGTTGGCTTTCCATGTCAGTTCGCTCCCATGGCTGCTGCGATGCTGGCCTCGATTTCCTCTGGCCTTGGATTGCGGCGCAGGGTCAGCCCGCCGTTCACCTGCAGGTTTTCGCCCGTCATGAAGCATTCGTCATCGGCCAGAAAGACGCAGGCCGCGGCGATATCGTCCGAGGTGCCATAGCGGCCGAGCGGATAGCCCTTCACAAACGCGTCCATAAGGCCCGGCACCGCCTGTGCATCGGTTGTCATCGGCGTTTCCGTAACCCCCGGAGAAATCGAGTTGGCGCGGATTCCTTCGTGGCCAAACTCGTTCGCCACCACGCGGATCACGTGATCGGTTCCGGCCTTGGTACCCATATAGGCAGCGTGATCGTGGAACATGATCGAGGCAGTGGCCGAGCTGATCTGGATGATCGAGCCACCCCTGCCGCCCTGAGATCGCGCCATCTTGCGGACCAAGGCCTGATAGTACTGGAACGGGCCGATGAACTGCAGCGCCGTCATCTCATCCAGCTCGTCGCGTGTGTTGTCGAGGAACGGCTTGAGCAAGCCCCAACCCGTTGCGTTCACGGCAATGTCGATGCCGCCAAGCTGATCGTGCGCGGCGGCGACCAGCGCGTTGACGCTGGCTTCTTTCGTCAGGTCGCACGGGTGGAAAAGGCAACCGGCCTCAGCCGCAAAATCGGCCAGCACATCGGACTTGCGGCCCGAGACCATGACCTTCGCCCCTTCGGCAATCAGGCGCCGGGCGATGTGCTGCCCCATGTTGCCCGGGCTTGACGCGCCGAGCACCAGTGCGGTCTTGCCTTCAAGACGTCCCATGGCATGCTCTCCTCGAAATGTGGTGCGCCCCGATCGCGCGGGGTCTTGCTGATCTTTGCCGGTGGGCTAGCACGTGCCTTGGCAAAGCCGTTCCTGATCAAAAGGCGAGTGGCCCCCCGCCCGCCCGCACGCGAGAACGGGCCATCTGGAATCATCGCGATATTTTTAGGAGCAGGACATGGATCTTGGACTGAAGGGGCTGAACGCCATCCTCGTCGGCGCAAATGGCGGCAT
The DNA here is from genome assembly GCA_046063225.1 of Novosphingobium sp. Lineage (GTDB taxonomy): Bacteria > Pseudomonadota > Alphaproteobacteria > Sphingomonadales > Sphingomonadaceae > Novosphingobium. Next base: position 22,413 of record JBJTLW010000032.1, read on the forward strand.
TGGTCGCGCTGTCGCCAATGTGCTGGCCGCTGAAGGCTGCAACGTGGCCATTTGCGGCCGCAGCCAGGCCAAGGTCGACGTGGTCGCCGCTGAAATGGCCTCCGCAGGAGTGAAAAGCGTGGCCGAAGCGCTCGACGTGACGGACGCGGAAGCCGTTCCCGCCTTTGTCGAACGCGCTGCAAAGGAACTGGGCGGCTGCGACATTTTCATCAGCTTCACCTCGGTCAACCCCGGTGAGGATACCGACGCCGCCTGGCAGCTCGTGCTCAACACCGATGTCCTGCCGATGCGCCGCGGCATTGCCGCTGCCCTGCCCTTCCTCAAGGCATCGGACAAGGGCGCAATCGCAGTGATCAGCTCTACCGGCGCGGTGGAGGAATTCATGGGCGTTCAGCCCTATAACGCGCTGAAGGCTGCGGTAATGAACTATTCGTCGGCTCTCGCGCAGACGCTCGCCGCCGATGGCATTCGCGTCAACTGTATCACCCCAGGCCCGGTCTGGACCGAAGATGGCCCCTGGCCGCAAATTAAGGCCGGCGCGCCGGAATTCTTCGATTCCATTGTCGCGCAGCTGCCGCTCGGCAAGCTGACCTCGGGGGAGGATATGGCCCGCACGATCGCATTCGCCGTTTCGCCCGCCTGCATGACCATGACCGGCGCGAACATCGTCGTCGACAGCGGCATGACCAAGCGCGTCCAGTTCTGATCGAAGGCAAGACCATGGGAACCGGCATCCAGGGCGTCCATCATATCGGCGTGTCGGTTCCCGACCTCGACAAGGCGCGTGAATTCTACATCGACCTGCTGGGCGCGGTGGAAGAAGTCGCGCCGCTGACCTGGCGCGACAATCCCTTTATCGACGCCGTCGTCGGTCTGAAAGACAGCGCCGCCCGGCAGTTCATCTGTCGACTGGGCAATACCCATCTTGAAGTGTTCGAATACGAGCAGCCCCGGTCCGCGCCGCAGGATCCGGACCGCGGCGTGCACAATTTCGGCTACACGCATTTTGCCTTGCAGGTCGACGATATCGTCGCCTTTCAGGCCAAGCTCGAAGCTGCCGGCATCCGCTTCCACACGCCTGCCGAACCATCCACCATCACCACCCATCCCGATGGCAGCAAGACAGGCTACAGCGCCACCTATTGCCGCGATTGGTTCGGCAATGTGTTCGAGATCATGGAGATCCATGAAACGGACGACATCAAGCGCGTGTGAAGCCGCCGATACGGGCGGACGGCGTGGAAATCGGGCAATCCTAGTCAAAGTCACAGGGGTACACCGCCCCGTTTCTTGACCTGAATCAAGCGCGCATTTTTCGATTGTGAGACGTCATTCCGTGCAAACGGAGTGAAGAATCATGGCCGATTACGATTCCAAGTCAGACTTCGAAGCCGCCCGCTGCCCCGGTCCTGGATGGCAGGACATTCTGGCCAGCGACGATATCCAGCCGCCCGCTTTCGTGGGTGAGGATCGCTATCGCTATCTCGGTTCAGAGCCGATCGATGCAGCCCGGTATTATTCGCCTGAATTCTTCCAGCAGGAAATCGAGAAGATGTGGCCCAACGTGTGGCAGTTTGCCGCGCGTGAAGAGGATCTGCCCGAACCGGGCGACTATGTGTCCTATGACAACGCTGGCCGGTCCTATCTGATTGTCCGGCAGGACGACGGCTCTGTCCGCGCCTTTCACAACGTGTGCCTGCACCGCGGCCGCAAGCTCAAGACCGACAGCGGCAGTGCCGAACAGTTCATCTGCCCTTTTCACGGCTTTGCCTGGAACACCGACGGTTCGTTGCGCAACATCCCCTGCCGCTGGGATTTCGGACATCTGAGCGATGAAAAGATGCAATTGCCCGAAGCCAATGTCGGGCAATGGGGCGGCTACATATTCGTGCGCGACAGCGCGGAAGGCCCAACGCTCGAAGAGTTCCTTGCCCCGCTGCCTGACTTCTTCAAGCGCTGGAAGCACGAGGAATGCGTAACCGTCGCCTGGGTTGGCAAGGTCGTAAAGGCGAACTGGAAGATCACCATGGAAGCCTTCATGGAAAGCTACCACGCCTACGTCACCCACCCGCAACTGATGCCCTTCACCGGCGATGCCAACGCTGCCTATCACGTGCTCGGCGAGCATGTGAACGTGAACTACACGCCGTTTGGCGTGATTTCACCGCACGTGGCCAAGGCCGACCTGCCGCAGCAATGGATCGTTGACGAATTCCGCAAGTACAATGGCCGATCTGCCGACAACTACGATCCCGAAAAAGACAGCTACAACATCCAGGTGCCGGATGGAAAAACCGCGCGGCAGGCCCTTGGCGATGCCATGCGCGAAACATCCAAGAGCATGTTCGGTGACGATTACAGCAATGTCTCCGAAGCCGAACTGCTCGACGCGCTGGTCTACAACGTGTTCCCCAACTTTGCGCCGTGGGGCGGCTTCATGCCGAATATCGTCTATCGTTGGCGCCCATGGCCCGATCAGGATCACTGTCTGATGGAAGTGCGTGTCATCGCCCGAGTTCCGGCCGAGCAGCGCAAGGACGGCAAGATTCCCGCCGGCGTCCCGTTCCACCTCCTGGGCGAGGACGAAACCTGGGCCGATGCGCCAGAATTGGGCGTGCTTGGCGGCGTGGTCGATCAGGACATGGAGAACATGGAACTGTGCCACGAAGGCCTGAAGGCATCCAAGAACCAGCTGGTCGAATTCGGAGACTACCAGGAAATCCGCATTCGCCATTTCCACCAGACGCTCGACCATTACCTCGCAAAATAAGGGGCTTCAACGATGACCGACCTTTACGAAAAGTATGGCGACGCCGCCGAACGCATGCTCCATTTCGTTGAAACGCGGACGACCGATCAGGCGCCGGGCGTCATGCAGGTCCCCGTCGAGAATTACCTTTCGGAAGTTCGCTTCGCGGAGGAGATGGACCGCATCTTCTTGCGCCTGCCGCTGATGCTGGCGCTGACTATCGAACTGCCCGCAATCAACGATTACAAGGCGATGACCGTACTGGGCAAGCCGGTGATCATCACTCGCACCAAGGATGGCAAGGCCCGCGCCTTCCTCAACGTCTGCAAGCACCGCGCGGCGAACCTCGCGCCCGAAGGCAAGGGCAACTGCGCGCGCTTTGCCTGTCCGTATCACGGCTGGACCTATGCCAATGATGGCAAGCTGATCGGCATTGCCGAGGCCAGCACCTTTGGCGAGGTCGACCGCGAAACCCTGCACATGACCGAGCTGCCCTGCGACGAGGCGGCGGGCATGATCTTTGTCAGCCTGACGCCCGGCCTCGCCATCGACGCCAGGTCGTGGATGGATGGCATGTACGAGGATTTTGCCGCGCTGAAGCTTGAGAATTGGTATTATCACAAGAGCCGCCCGATGGAGGGCGCGAACTGGAAAGTCGCCTATGACGGTTATCTGGAAGGCTATCACTTCCAGGCGGCCCACACCAACACGGTGGCAACGCGAACCCCGTCAAACCGGGCGACCTACGAAGGCTTCGGTCCGCACATCCGGCTGGGCTTCCCGCAGAACTCGATCGTCGACCTGCGCGATGTGCCGCGCGAGGAATGGGGCAAGCGCGAGAACCACGGTTTCGATTTCGTGCGAATGCTGTTCCCCAATTTCAGCTTCTTCCTGGCGCCCGAAATGTGCCAGTTCGCGCAATTGTTCCCCGGCCCGAAAGCCAACCAGAACACCACGGTGCTGAACTACATCTTCCCGGAGAAGCCCGAGAGCGAGGAAGGCCTGAAGGCGCTCGATGAGATGTGCGACTTCTTCTACAACGTCGTGCTGGAGGAAGACTATTTCCTCGGCCTGCGCGTGCAGGCCGGGCTGGAGAGCGGGGCGATGACGCACCAGGTCTTCGGGCGCAACGAACCGGGCAACCAGTTCTTCCACAAGTGGCTGGACTATTATCTCGACGAAAGCGGGCAGACGCCCCAGCCCGTGATGAAGGGCTAGGACGTCCGGCGGATCTCGCCCGAGGTCAGCCGGCCTCGGGCAGGTCCATTTCCAGCACCGACTTGCCGAGTGTCTTGCCGCTCATCAATTCGCAGAAGAGGTCGGCCGCATTGGCGATGCCGACCTTCTTGTGCTCGATGGTCTTGAGCCAGCCCGCGCGCAATCCTGCTACGTTGGCGGCCAGTGCGGCCGGCAGGAATTCGCTGTAGCTGTAAAGGAGGAAGCCTTTCAGCTCCAGTTCGCGGGCGACGATCTGCCAGGCGTTGTAAAGCGCCGGGGGATTATCGGAATCGTTGTAGCCGGAAATCATCCCGCAGCAGATGATCCGGCCGAAAGTCTTCATGTTGTTGAACATCGCGTCCAGCATCGGTCCGCCAACGCCGTCGAAATAGACATCGACACCTTCCGGCGCGGCTTCGCGGATCGCCGCTTCCATGTCGGGTGAAGATTTGTAATCCACGACCGCATCGCAGCCCAGTTCCCGCGCCACCTTTGCCTTGTCGGGACCGCCAACGATACCGACAACGCGGCAGCCCATCTTCTTCGCAACTTGCACGGCAATATGGCCGACGGCGCCAACCGCCCCGCTGATCGCAACCGTTTCGCCCGCCTTCGCACGGCCGATCTGCTCCAGACCGACGACCGCCGTCTGTCCCGAACCGCCAAGTGCACCAACGTAGTAGGTGAGCGGCATGTCCGGTTCGACATCGAACTTCTGGAGCAACACGGTGTCCTTGTTGACAACCGAGTAATCCTCCCAACCAAGCATTCCGCGTACATAGTCGCCGGCCTCGAACCCTTCGAGCTTCGAGGCGACAACCTGCCCCATCGAAAGAGCCAACAGAGTGCCGCCGATGGCGATCGGTTCGAAGTAATTCTTGTCGTTGTCATCCAGCCAGCCACGGATGGCAGGTTCCATCGATATTGCCCGGACCCGGACCAGCGCTTCACCCTCGGCAATTTCGGGAATCGGCTCCTCTTCCAGACGGAAGTTGGCGGGAACCGGCGCGCCGTTCGGACGGCTGGCCAGAACGACTTTGCGATTGACGGTCATCTATAGTCCTTCCCCCACGTATGGGATGCTTATTGCCGGGTCATTGCCCCACCATCTACGAAAAAGCCTTGGCCGGTCATGAACCGCGCATCGTCGCTGCACAGGAACGCGATGACGTCGGCAATGTCCTCGGGCTGACCCAGGCGCCCGACCGCGGCTTTCTTCTCAAAATAGGTCCGGAATTCCGGCATGGCGGTGAAGGCCGGCTCGGTCATCGGGGTTTCGATGGCACCGGGCTGCAGACAATTGGCGGTGATGCCGTAGGGGCCCAGCTCGCAGGCGATCGAGCGGGTCATGCCAAGAACCGCGTGTTTCGACGCACCATAGGCCACAAGCCCTGTGTCGCCGAAGCGCGCCATGGTCGATCCGATGGTCACGATGCGGCCGTGCTTAGACTTTTTCAGTTCTGGCACGGCATCGCGGATCAGGCGAAAAACCGCGGTAACGTTCACCGCCATGACCTGGTCGAAATATTCGTCGCTGTGGCCCTCCAGCGGGTGGAAGGCAGAGATCCCGGCGCAGGGGATCAAGATATCCAGGCCGCCCAGCGCGGCGACAACATCGGCCACGATCTCGGCATTGATCCCGGGGATGGTGACATCGGCCTGCCGATCAACCTCGCCCTTGAGATCGACCGTGAACACCCGCGCACCATCTGCAGCCAGACGCAGCGACGTCGCTCGGCCAATGCCCGATCCGGCACCCGTAACCAGCGCCCTGCGTCCGGAGAGCCGCCCGCCCATCAGGCGATCTTCAAGACCAGCTTGCCGGTGTTCGCACCTGAGAACAGACGCATGAACGCGTCATAGGCGTTCTCCAGCCCTTCCTGTACGTCCTCATCGATCCGGAGTTTTCCCTGCGCCATCCACTCAGCCATGATCGGCCCAGCCTCCCCGAAGCGAGGCGCGTAATCCATGATCAGATAGCCGTACATTGTCGCTTGCTGGGCAAGGACCTGCCACAGGTTTCGAATTCCAAGCTTCTCGGGCGAATTGTATTCGCTGATGAGACCGCAAAGGACGATGCGAGCGTGCTTCGCAAGATTCATCAGTTCGGCGTCCATCACATCACCGCCGACATTTTCGAACACGATGTCGGCACCAGCAGGCGCGGCCTGTCGGATTTCTTCAGCCAGTGCGCTGACCGATTTGCCCTTGTAATCAATTGCTGCGTCGAAGCCGTAGTCATCGATAAGGCGGCGGCATTTCTCTGCCCCGCCCGCTATCCCGATCACCTTGCATCCTTGGATTTTGCCGATCTGCCCGACAACGGAACCGACGGCACCAGCGGCGCCGGAAACCAGCAGAACCTCGCCTGCCTTGGGCTTGGCGACTTCCAACAGGCCAAAATAGCCCGTGAGCCCGACCGCGCCCATTGCTGAAAGGTAGCGGGATGGCGAATCGACGATCGAGACATCGATTGGCATGGTAAAGCCACCCGGCTTCATCACGGAGTAATCCTCTAGCCCACTCAGCCCCATGACCCACTGGCCGGGCTGAAAGTCCGGGTTGTCGGATGAATGAACCACGCCGATGCAGGTAGCCCGAACCGGGTTTCCCAAGGCGATCGGCGGCATATAGCTGGGCGCATCGTCCATCCAGCCACGCTGAGCCGGATCCAGCGAACAGAAGTGGTTGCGAACGACGAAACCGCCTGCCGGTGATGCGGGCACCGGTTCTTCCGCCAGACGGAAATCCTCTGGAACCGGCGTACCAACCGGGCGGCGAACGAGCAGAAAACGACGGTTGGCAGACATTTTGATTCTCCAAACTTATCGCCGTGGTTCGCGCGTAGTACGCTCGGGCGCACCTGTAACTATTGGTAGTTCAGAAAGACCCCCGTTCCGGTGCAAAAGCATCGCGTCATTGCAGGGGGTCATGTCCCCCGATGGCAGGGAGAGAGTCATGAGGAAATCCATCTATCGTTCGATCGCCATGTCGGCGCTCGCGAGCAGCGCGCTCGCCGGTTTTGCAACGCCGGCCTTCGCGCAGGACGCTGCCGCCGAAGAACCGGCCGACGGCGAAATCATCGTTTCGGCCCGCCGCCGCGACGAAACGCTGCAAAGCACGCCGGTCGCCATCACCGCGGTCAGCGCCGCCAGCCTGGAAAACAAGGCTTCGGTCAACATCGGCGATCTTACCGGCGCGGCCCCCAGCCTGCTGATCACCCAGCAAAATTCGGGCGCACAGGCTGCCAACATCTCGATCCGTGGCCTGACCTATGCCGATATCGAAAAGTCGCAGACGCCGACCGTGGGCGTGGTGGTTGACGGCATCACCATCGGCACCAACACCGGTCAGCTCGTTGACTCGTTCGACATTGAACAGATCGAAGTCCTGCGCGGTCCGCAGGGCACTCTGTTCGGCGCGAACACCATCGGCGGTGTTGTCAACATCCGTCGTACAAAGCCGACGATGAAGAATGGCGTGAAGGCGGAAGCCACCTATGGCCGCTGGAACACCCTCACCACGAAGGCGATCGTAAACCTGGGCAACGATTCCACCTGGGGTCTGAAGGCTTGGTACTTCCACAACGAGACCGACGGTTTCTACAACAACGTCATTCAGAAGAAGAATGGCGGCTGGTCGAAGGGCGACACGTTCGGCGCAAGCCTGCTGTTCAAGTCGGACACGTTCGACGCGCAGCTGACGGCTGAAAACACCGTCCAGAAGTTCGATCCGGTTGTCGCCAACCTGGTCAACAGCACCGAACTGTTCTGCGGTTTTGAACCGGCCATCGAATGTGGCCGCAACAACACGACCGACGTCTACACCGTCTTCTCTGCACCGGCCGAAAGCAACTATCACGCGCCGTCCGTCACGTTCGAAATGAACGCGGACCTTGGCGATGTGAAGCTGACCGCGATCACCGGCTATCGCCATTCGCGTGAAGAGCAGACGCAGGATTTCGACGGATCGTCGACCGACCTGTACTATGTCGACCGTCGCCAGCACTACACCCAGTGGAGCCAGGAACTGCGCCTGTCGGGCAAGGTCGGATCGACCTTCGACTACGTCATCGGCGGCTACTATTTCAACTCGAAGTATGACCTGACGCAGTGGTCGCGCGTGTTCGGTTTCAACCCGACCGTCGTTCCCACCCTGTTCGACAAGAACGCGCAGCACGTTGAAGGGGAAACCAACAGCTACGCCTTCTTCGGCGACTTCAACTGGGCCTTTGCCGACAAGTGGCGCCTGTCGTTCGGCGGCCGCTTCAGCCACGACAACAAGAAGCTGTGGAACGGCTTTGCCCCGAACGTGCTTGTCGCGCCGGAAGCCGTCGCGCGCAGCAAGTTCGTTGCCGTCGGATCGGGCGACGCCAGCTTCAGCAAGTTCACGCCGAAGGTCGGTATCGACTTCCGTCCCAACAACGACATCATGCTGTATGGTTCGTGGTCGCGTGGTTATCGTTCGGGTGGCTTCAGCCCGCGCGCAGCAACCGCTGCCACCGCCAGCACCCCGTTCCAGCCGGAAACCGTCGATGCTTTCGAAGTGGGCGCCAAGTTCACGCTCGCAGACGGCAAGGTTCAGCTGAACTTCGCCGGCTTCGTGTCGGACTACAAGGACATGCAGCAGAACCTGACCGTTCCTGGCGGCCCGACCGGCAACCAGACGATCACCGGCAACGTACCTGGCGGCGCGCTGATCAAGGGCTTGGAATTCGACGGCACGTTCCGTCTTGCCGAAGGCTTCAAGATTACCGCAACCGCCTCGATCATGGACTCGCACTTCCGCAAGTTCATCGCCAACGGCGTCCTGCCGAGTGGTGCCATCGGGCCGTACGACTACACCAAGAACCGCCTGATCTATGCACCGGACTTCTCGGGCTCGATCGAAGCGGAATACAAGGTGCCGACGAACTTCGGTTCGGTCGTTGCCACCGTTGGCCTGCGTCACATCTCGCCGTACGATGAGCAGCTCTCCGTTCAGTCGCTCACGGCAGCGACCATCAACGGCGTTGCCGGTGTGGTCGTCAATGGCAACGATGCCCGCGTCCGCACGACGACGCAGGACCTCGTCGACGCCAGCCTGACCGCGAACTTCGACCTTGGCGGTTCGGAAGCCTATGTCCGCGTCTACGGCCGCAACCTGCTTGACGAACGCACCACGACCCACGCCTTCACGGTGGCCGGTCTCTGGTCGTTCGGTATGGGTCTGGAACCCGCAAGCTATGGCGTCACCGTTGGCGTGAAGTTCTGAGAACTCTAAATTCCTGAGAGTTCACATACCTTGGGCGCGGCCAATGCGGTCGCGCCCAATTTTCTTCAAAAGGAGTGAAAACGCATGGCACGATTGGCAGACAAGATCGCATTGATCACCGGCGGGGCATCGGTTCCTGGTCTTGGCAGTGCCACCGCCATGCGCTTCGCCGAGGAAGGCGCAACGGTCTATGTCACCGACCGTGACCTTGCCGGCGCGCAAGCCGTGGCAGCATCCATCATCGCCAAAGGTGGCAAGGCTGTTGCCATGCCCCACGATGTCACCAGCGAAGCCGATTGGGACGCGGTATTTGACCGGATCATCAGCGACCATGGCCGGCTCGACGTGCTGGTCAACAACGCCGGCATCGCTGTTCTGCGCCTGATCGAAGACTTCACCACGGACGACTGGAACCTGCAGAACAACGTCAACCTCAATTCCGTCTTCTACGGCACCAAGCGTGCGGTCCTCGCCATGCGCAAGTCCGGTAGCGGCGGTTCGATCGTGAACATTTCTTCGGTGGCTGGTATCGCAGGCGTGCCGGCGTGCGGCGCCTATGCGGCGGCCAAGGGCGGCGTGCGCATATTCTCAAAGGCGATCGCCATGGAGACGGCCAAGGACAAGATCCGTGTCAACACCGTTCACCCTGGCATGATCCTCACCAACATGCAGGGCGTGGCGGCGGAGGATAACGCTGACAACTACGATGCTACCCTGGCGCTGGTACCGATGGGCTACATGGGCGATCCCATCGACATCGCCAACATGAACCTGTTTCTTGCTTCGGACGAAGCGCGGTACATCACCGGCGCCGAATTCGTCGTCGATGGCGGCATGATGGCACACTAAAAAGGCTCTGAGCCTTCTAGCGAGCAGCCACCCATCGGATCGCGTTCTCCACCAGCCGGCGGTAATGCGGATTGTCGTAGGCCGACGGTCCGTCGCCCGGCTGGAGGTAGACGAGGCGACTGTTGATCGCCTGCTTGGCCCATCCGACGAGGTTCGAACCTCGCGGATGGTTCCACCCTTCGCGATCGAACATGCGGCCGCGAACCGCCAGATCGGCGGACCAGAACTGATCACGGTCGAATGGCGCCGAAGACCGAACAAGCGGCGTTACGCCATCTTCGAACACCGGGCAGAGATAGAGCTCGTCCGTAAGCTCGAAGGTCTCGGGCAAGCCTTCCGTGACAGGGTGTCCAGCCGCGGGCGAAAGCGTGTGCGCTACTTCGTGGCGATAGCCGCTGTCCGGCCAGTCGCGGCCCCGGACCTGCCCGGGATGGTAAAGAAACTGCCCGCCCAACCACTCGTGATAATCGCCCCACGTCGGCCAGCCAGCAAGCGCATGATGCAGCGCCACAATCCCTTTTCCAGCTTCCAGCAAGGCCTTAAACCCTGACCTCAGCGCCTCGGTTGGCTCAAGATAGATCGGAGCGCCCTCACCCGCATCGAAGTCCAGGCCTGGCATGTCATAGAGGACCAGCGCATCGAACCCGGCCATGCCTTCCGGATTCATCAGCAAGGCCGCAGCCGGTTGATCGACCATGGTTGCGGAAATGCCGTCCATCGCCTGGAAGATCGCGTCGAAGGCCGTGCGATCAAAAGGATGGCCGCGAACCGCCACCAGGCACTGGATCGGCGCGCGGTGGCGGATCGTCGGCATTAATCCGCAACCTTGACGACGACCTTCCCGGTGCTTTTGCCCGAGAGCATGCGTTCGTAAGCGACGAGCACGTTTTCGATGCCTGCCGTCTCGTCGAAACGCATTTTCAACTTGCCCTCGTCCAGCCAGCCATGCAGGCGCGGTAGGAATTCCGCGCCGCGTTCAAGGAAATCAGGGATGAAGAACCCTTCCACCCGCAGGCGCCGCATCAGAATCTGGTCGAAACGCGCCGGACCAGGCATCGGGGCATCGGCATCATAGCCCGCGACCAGCCCGCAGATCGCAATACGGCCATAATGTGCCATGTTCGGCAGAAGCGCATCGAGCAGGGGGCCGCCGACATTGTCAAAATAGGCGTTAATGCCGCCTTCAACGCCTGAGAGCACAGCCGCTACATCATCGTTTTTGTAATCGATGGCGAGGTCGACACCGATCTCTTCACGCAGATATCGGCATTTGTCAGGGCCGCCGGCAATACCGACCACCTTGGCGCCGAGATTGCGCCCGATCTGGCACGCCAGGCTTCCGGTGGCCCCGGCCGCCGCTGACACGGCAAGCCATTCGCCCGGCTTTACCGCCGCGACTTCATTGACGCCGACGAAAGCCGTCCACGCGTTCATGCCCAGGGCACCAAAATGCTCACGCGGATCAGAAAGGTTATCCTCGACAGCAACCAGACCGGCAAGATCGGGGGCGACCGTGCTGAGCTCGGCCCATTGCCCGAACCCACGGACCAGCGTGCCTTCGGCAAAGCGGGCATCGCGGCTTTCAACGACGCGGCCAAGAACCAACCCGATCATCGGCGAGCCAAGTGGCAGCGGCGGCTGATAGCCGTCGGTCCGGGGGCTCATCCACATTCGCGTTCCGGCATCCATCGAAAGCCAGTCAGCCTTGATCCGCACCTCACCCTCTCCGAGCGGCATCAGTGGCGCAGATTGCAGCGACAAAGCGTCAGCGAAGGCCATCCCTTCCGGGTGCGCATCAAGGCGCCAAAAGCGATTTGCGGTAGATGCCACGGATCCAAGCCCTTTCATGAAAAAAGGTGCGGCAGCCTGTAAGCCGCCGCACCCTGATTTGAACGAATGCTCGTTCTATTCAAACATCAGAATTCCAGCTGCAGCTCGACACCCCAGGTCCGGTTGGGGATGCGGTCGCTGAACCAGAAGGGCCCGGCGTAGCTCGAGCGGACGATACGACCACCGCCATGGAAGGCATCAGCGATGAAGGCCGAAATCTTGTATTCCTTGAGCGACTGCATCTGGCCGGTGAAGGTCAGCGAAGCATCGACCGAGGTATGCGCCGGAATGATTTCGCGGTGCTGGCCCGACCAGTCGACACTGGATTCGGTCGAATACTTGTCAACGTACTTCACGTTGGTGCCGAACTTCAGCGAGTTGCCGCTGTCGCCCAGGTCAAGCGTGTAGTCCATGCCAAGGCTGGCGTTCCATTCCGGAGCGTAGCGCAGCGTCTTGCTGGCGCTGACGTCCTTGCCGGTACCATCGATGAACTGCAGGTACTTCGCCTTCAGATAACCTGCCGAACCATAGAAGTGCAGAGCCGGAACCGGACGATACTGTGCTTCCAGTTCGACACCCTGGAAGCGCGCCTTGCCGGCGTTTTCCACGAAGGTGATGGTCGAAGCCGGATTGAGCGGGTTCGTGCGGATCTGGTCTTCCTGCTTGTTCTTGTAGTCCGTCTGGAACAGCGTGACGTTGAAGATCGCGCGTCCCTGGTCGAACTTGGTGCGCAGACCCAGTTCATAGCTGTCCACGTTTTCCGGCGCGTAGGGTCCAATAGTCTGCGGCAGCGAGCCGGGACGGCCGTTCCAGCCGCCAGAACGGAAACCACGCGACCACGAAGCGTATGCCATCACGTCTTCTGCGAAGTTGTGATCGAGCGATACGTGCGGGGTAAAGCGGTTGAACGAAAGGTGCGCGGCGCGGCACGGCACATAAGCCGAGGTCGGATCCGGGCACTTGAAGGCAGGCACAGTATAGGGCGCCGGCTTGTTGACGTGGAAATCCTTGGTTTCATGCGTGTAACGGCCGCCAAGCGTCAGGCGGGTCGTGTCCGAGAACTTCCAGTAGGTTTCGGCGAATGCCGCGTAGGACTTCACCGTCTGCCCAGCATTGAACGTGTCGACCAGCGCCGCGGGATTGCGAACGGCGTCAGCGATGTAAACGTCCTGGCTGTCCAGCGAGTACGTCGATTGGAAGTAGTACACACCCGCAACCATGTCGAACATGCCGCCGAAGTTGGTGTCGACACGCAGTTCCTGGCTGAACTGGTCACCATGCAGGTACCGAACCGGGTGGAAGAACGGCACTCCCGGGGCAATTGCGTCGCCCATATTGTCAATATCGAGGCTGTCCTTGTTCTTCATGTAGCCGGTGACCGACACGATATCGAACTTGTCACCCTTGTACTTCATGTTCAGCGTAACGTTGTCAGCATCTAGCGGCGCTGAGAACGGGATGCCGCCGAACGAAGCGCGGAAACCGCTCGATTCATAGGCTGCCTTGTGGCTGCTGTAGCAAAGGCCAACGACGCAGGCGAGTTCGTCCTGAGCCGAGCCATTGGCAAACGACTGGTTCACCGGATTCGGATAATGCGAACGATCGCGCAGGTGCTCATAGCTGAGCAGGGCTTCGAAATCGGGGCTCGGCGTGAGCAGGATGGAGCCCACGAAGTCGAGACGGTTGAGGCCGGGTTCAGCCTTGTTCGTGCGGGCATCGTACGTGAAGCTGTTACTATTGATCGAGAACACGCCGAGCTTCACTGCCAGCACGTCCTTCACCAGCGGCGCGTTGAACACGGCCTTGTAGTCGTTCCGTCCATAGGAACCGACGGTTGCCGAAACCTTCAGGCCCAGTTCGCCGGTCGGGCGAGTGCGCTTGATGTTGATGATGCCGCCAACCGTGTTGCGGCCGAACAGCGTGCCTTGGGGGCCACGCAGGACTTCGATCGATTCCACGTCGAACATGTCGACCAGCGCACCCGTGTTCGAGGCGAGAAACACGCCGTCGATCGAGGTAGCCACGGCCGGTTCGAACGAGCGTTCGATATCCGCGAAGCTGATGCCGCGAATAGCCGCGGAGAGGGTCGCGCCCGAATACTGGACCTGGCCGAGCTGAACGTTTGGGATATACTTCGCGACGGCGCGCACATCGGGGACAAAGCGGCTTTCAAGCGCCGCGCCGCTGATGGCGCTGACCGCCACGGGAACCGACTGGACGTCTTCAACGCGCTTGCGGGCCGTGACCGTGATGGCCTCGATGCCGCCGTTGTCTTCGGTGGTGTCGCTGGCTTCCTGCGCCATGGCAGGCAATGCGGTAAGGCAGGTTGCAGCCAGAACGGCGGCCTTGATAGCGCGTGCAGACGCGCCAGTGATGGCGATCCTCGTCATAGTTTCCCCCAAATGTGGCGAACGGCTCAAGAGCAGCCAATCCGTTTCACTGTTTTCGACGGGGCCGGAATAGATAATCGGCACTGCTGCCGGTAACTGATTAAATAGACAGTTAGGCCGATGAACTATCTTTTGTGACAGGATACTGCGGGCCTCAGCAGCCCTTTGGCCCTTCCTGACGGTGAATGTTCCGGAACGTGCGGCTCTTGAACTGCCATTTCCCGGCGCGCTTGACGCAGATGTCTTCGTAGACACCGCGATCGCGCTTGGTCACGCCATCCTGATCATAGACTTCGGATGTGTAGCTTCGCATCACTGCGCCATCGCCATCAACTTCAATCGAACCGGGCCAGGCTTCGAACATGATGCCCGGGTAATGCTTCATCGCCTCGACCCACATGGTAACGATGTTGTCCTTGCCTTCCTGTGTCGGAAATTCAGGATAGTCGGGCATCGACCAGATCCCATCGTCCGCCCAGGTCGATCCCCACGCGTCCGCATCGCGCCGCGTCACCGCGTCGGCATAGGTTTCAAGCAGTTCGCGGATGGCAAGGCGATCTTCGAAGGGGCCGGTGTACGGCATGGCAACTCTCCCGATTATGTGGCGGGAGTGCTATCCTATCGACGGGTCCTGCGAACCTGTGCCAAATGTGAGGCGGTCAGACTGCGACCGGCAATTCTTCCATGCCTGGTGGAGTGTCGGGAATACACACCTCGATCGTGCCGTCGATCTCGCGAACCGCAAACTGGCGCAGATCGCGATAGGCGCCGCCAATGCACCGGCCGGTTGCAACTTCGAAACGGGCGCCATGGAGCGGGCACATCACTGCCCCGCGCCGAATTCGCCCAGTCGACAGCAGAGCGGCCTGATGGGTGCAGCGGTCATTGACGGCATGATAGCCATCGTCCGTTCTGGCCAGCAGCACGAACCAACCGGCGACCTTGGTTGCCAATTTGCCTTCTTCCGGAAATTCGGCCGCTGCGATCAACGGGTGCCAAGTTTCAGTCACATTTAATCCTATGTCATCGCGATGGTGGTCAAGACGTCGCCCCCCTGCCATCCGCGCGCCGCATCAGCAACCATGGCGTAGAAATCGGTAAGTGCCGGCACAGGGGTGTAGAGTTCGAGCATGTGGCCGTAGGATGACGCGGCATCGACAAAGGCGAAGACGAAGCCGTCGGTCATCACCGAACGCTGCGCCAGGGGGAAGCCATCCGCCTCGAAGCGCGCCGCCTCTGCATCGACGTCATCAACCCATATCGCAACATGATGAAGTCCGAAGCGTCCGGAATGTTCGGGAAAAAGGTCACGCATTGCCGAAGGTCCGGGATTGTTCTGCTGGACGAACTCGATCATCAGGTCGCCCCACTGACCATAGGCAGAGCTGTGATCGAACGGCACCGCATTGCCGCGATAGACAGATTGGCTCAGCGGAATATTGTCGGCGACGAAATAAGGGCCGGAGCCGAAACGCCGGTGGTGCGCCAATGCCGCTTTGCGGACATCCGCGCAAAAATAGGCCACTTGGCGAACAGGCAGCGTCATAAGGTGCTGCCGCCATCAATGCGGAACTCTGCGCCGGTCGCAAATCCGGATTCATCGCTCGCCAGGTAGACCGCGATTGCCGCAATCTCTTCGGGCTTGCCCAGTCGTCCAACCGGATGCGTTGCCACGAACGAAGCGTACAGAGCCTCGGGATCGCCGGACTGGGCCAAGACCTTGTCGATAATCGGGGTATGGATGGCACCCGGATGGATCGAATTGCAGCGGATCGGGTATTTCTGCTCGGCGAAGTGCAGCGCACAGGATTTGGTCATCATCGTCACCGCACCCTTGGCGGCATTATAGGCGATAAGATTGCCCTGTGCCCTTACCCCGGCCATCGACGACATGTTGATGATCGATCCGCCATGCGGCAGCATCTTGGGAATCGCGTGCTTACAGCCCAAAAACACGCCGACAACGTCGATGTCGAATTCATGCCGCAGTTGCTCCAGCGTCACCTCTTCAATCGAGCCCAGCGTGGTGATGCCGGCATTGTTGACCAGCACATCAATGGCATCGCAAGTGCCAAGCGCCTCAAGCCAGCTCGCTTCATTCGAAACGTCTAGTGCGACATAGCGCACACCCTGGCCAAGATCTGCCGCCAGCGCCTCGCCTGACGCCTGATCGATGTCTGCGATCACGACGGATGCGCCTTCTGAAACGAAGCGCCGCACGATGGCTTCGCCCAAGCCAGACGCTCCGCCAGTTACAAAGGCTCTTTTTCCGGTCAGTCTGGTCATACGAAAATCCCGTTTGATGCTTCCAACCTAGCCGAACTGGGCGATTGCCAAACTCCGAAAAGTGTCAGCCTGCGGGGCGGCCTGCGCTAGCCATATCGCTAGCTGGCATGGACGACGGCGATGCCTGAAGGTGGCATCACAAGAGGAGCCAGAACCATGTCCATGACGCCAGAACAGATGATTGCCTTTGTTGACGATCTTTACGCCGCAACGGGCGTTGGCGATTGGGATAAAGCCGCCTCCATGCTGACAGACGACTTCTTCATCACCGAAGCGGACTGCATGCCGATGGCCGGCGTCTATCGCGGCAAGAACGCGCTGAAAGATTTGTTCGGTCAGGTTATGGGCATGGTCGATGTGGTTGGCCTGGATCGCGTGCAGACCACCGCCGGCGGCGACTATGCCGTTACCATTCTGTCGTTTCGCTTCGCCGATCCCTCGCTGAAACCGGCTGAATTGTGCGAAATGTTCCGCTTCCGTGACGGCAAGTGCTGTGAAATTCGTCCTTTCTACTTTGATCCGGCCGATTTCGCCGCCGCTGTCGCTGCCAAGCAGAACGCCTGACCACTCGCGGCGCCTTCCTATGGCGCCGCGGACATCGCTTGTTTGTTAGCCTCCAATGCGCGCCCGAGAGCACTCGGCTCGCGTGCGTAATCGACGCAAGATGCGTTTCGCTGCCTTTGTCGATGTCCGGAAAACGATGGTAGCGGAGGAGGGACTCGAACCCCCGACACGCGGATTATGATGACGCAGATCGTTTTCAAGCCAAGAGGCGAACACGACAGAAAACTGCCGTTCCAACGCTATATCCAAGATAGCGCCGAATATCAATGACACAAATAATGACACAGTGTTCAAGGCAACATCGCCCGTTACCTCTGGGGCCATCGTTCGCGACAGTGTAATGTCTGGAAAGATGGCGAGCGGAGCGCAAGCGCAATCGCCGCACTCTTACCTCATCCGATTTACAAGGCGTCTGCCTCTCGTTGTGAGTGGGAAACGCCCAGACAATTCAGCTAGACTTGCGCAATTCACCAGAGCGCCCTGGAGTCTAACCAGGTTTGGACTTCTTCGAGCTTGAACCGTGGACGCGGGACAGCGCCTCGCCCGAGGTCATATTCGGCCGGAAATCCTGCGGGTCTCGCACGGCGATATCGATCGATCGTTCTGCGAGAGATGCGAGCGAGAGCCGCAAACTCCTCAACAGTGATAAGTTGAAAAGGGACCTGCTCGATTTTTTGCCTGGGCATGTCAGGTCTCATTGTGAGGGCTGAGTGCTCGGGCAGCCATTCGTCCGACTAGTCTTCTCGGCGCTATCGAGCAGCTAACTTGGTCACTGATGATGACGAGGTTGGCTGAGGGCCGCGACAATAGCTTCCGGAGTGGGACGCGAACGTGCTTAGAAATGCTGGTGCAGGCGGAAGTGTAGCAGTTCGAACTACTGAAAGTGGGCATAGGAGGCTTCCCGTCAGAAACCCCCGGGACACGCGCACGAAGCGGTCAGATAATAGCCCTGCGACAACCTTGCGAAAGGACAATTAGGGGTTGTGCGCGTTCTCAAGCCACATTCGCGAACAAACCGCCATCTGGCCGCGGCTTTTGATATTGAAGCGAAGTGAGGCGCAGAAAAGTAGCCTCACTCGGCACGCTTCGGATAGAAACACTGCCAGACCTAAGCCTGCCGGGCGCGGGCCAAGCCGCACCCAGCAGGCATCAATCTCAGCCGTTGAGCCGATCCTTGATCGCCTTGGCGGCGGAGAACGTCAGCTTCTTCGATGCAGCGATCTTGATCGTCTCGCCCGTGGCGGGGTTGCGGCCTTCGCGCGCCGCCGTGTGCTTGACCTTGAACTTGCCGAAGGCACTCAAGGAAACCTCGTCACCGCGGGCTGCCGCGTCGGTGATGGCGGCGATCACGGCATCGACCGCCTTCTTGGCGTCCGCCTTGGTGAGTTCGAGGCTGGTGGCAACCTGATCGGCGAGTTCGGAATTGTTCATGAGGTATGTGTCCAATCGAGAAGAAAAAATGCAGATGGCAAAGGCACTTGTCGCGCTGACGCCGAGGCTTGCCTAAGGTCACGCAGATCGAATGGAAAGCCTGCAGACCACAAGGCCGAAGTCATTCCACAGTCGCGTGATTGTTCTGTGTTGCCGAACGATCACGGCGGCTTCGCGAGCACCGGCGCTGGAACCTGGCCCTGCGCGCAGAGCTTGACGAAAAACTCGGCCAGGACTTCATGAGCAAGCGGGCTCAAACGGACATGAACGCGCCGCGCATCATGCGGATCCTTTTCGCGCAGGATGAGGCCTTTGGACGTCATGATCCTCGCCCAACGGATCGCCGTACTGTGCGGAACGCGAGCGGCAAAGGCGAGGCTCGAGATCTGCACGCTCTCGCCGCGCGCTTCCGAGGCGTAGAGATCGAGCAGGATATCCCAGGCCGGATCGGCAAAGAGACCTGGCGCGAAAAGCGTATCGCGCAGGCGCCGCGCACGCAGCCACCAGTTGGCGATCTCGAGGCTTGGAAGACACGCTGCTTGCGGTTCGGCCTCGTCATCCTCGAAGTGGAAGACCGGCCCGGATCCATCATCCCACCCGGGATCACCTGGTTCTCGCTCCGACACCGGCAAGGTCAGTTCGGCTGGCCGAGGGTGTGAGCGTGCGTCATGCATATTCCCCCCGGCTTGGATTGCGACAAGTCTGCCCGCGCCCATGACAAGGCGAGCGAGACTACTCAAAATTTGGGATGATCAGTACGGCGTGAGGCCCGATAGCGAATTGCTATCCTATTGATACAAAATAATTTAGGTCCGAATTGGAGACTTATAGTGAACCGAGCTGCGGGAAAGCGCTGCCGCTGCGTTCACCCGCCACGCAGTCGTCGGCAAGTCCGAGCAGACGGCGAATTGCACTGATATGCTGGTTGACGATGAACTCGAGCCATTGCGTCTCGAAGTCGTAGAGGTTGCCGCTAAGCAACTGCGGTATGAACGTGAGGCCGTGCATTTGGAACAGCATGGGCAGGAAGATGATACTCGGAGAGATCTGCAAGGCTGCGGCGCAGCGCAGATGATCATCGATGCGGGTCTTGGGATTGCCCGATTCGATTTCGCGGATCCAGCTGACACCGAGGCCAACCAGTTCGCCGAGTCTCGATTGGGTGAGTCCTTCGCGTCTGCGTTCATCTTCGATCCTCCGGCCAGACATCCGCTTGATTTCGGCAAGTGATGTCGCGTCGGGACCGGATGCCGTGCAATTGTGCAGCATCGCTATCTCCTGACAGCAGCAATTCGCCCGCCACGGCAACTTGATTGTCAGGGATTGGTGTTTCATACACAATTGGTCAACGCCAATTGTGGCCATTATTGCCTGATCGGCATTACCTGGGTCCGCCGCGCGCGTAGAGCCTTGCCGATCTTCAGACTGTCGCCAGCCAGCTGAAGCATTTCATCATAAGCCGCCATGATCGCTTCGGGCGAGGCAAGACGAAATTGTTTGAGCGCGACAATGAACAGCCGCGAGTTCAATGCAGCAGGCCCGCGCTTGCGCACGCTCGCATCGAGGCGCTCGGCAATACTCGCGGTGACTTTGGCCATGGCGAGCGGCGCGCCGACAAAACATACCCGGTCGCCATCGAGACCCGATTCCTTCAAGGTTTTCAAATCGTCGGCGATGAGCTGGGTGTCTGCCCGGGCAAGCGACAGCAAGGCGCAATAGAGTGTGTTGCCGTAGGGGAGCAGTTCCTTGACGAGATGCCCGAGGCGTCCATGGCAGTCGAGAAAGAGCTCCACGCCGGCTGGCGAGAGTTTGAGCTTGAAGGTTCTCGATACCCTTCCCACCGTCCGATTCGTCCTCTGCTATTCTCCCCGTCCGATGCCCGAACTCGATGAGCTGACCCTGGGGCCATGCCCGACTACAACGAATTGGTAGCTAAAAGCGTAATTCGCTGGCGGTTGTCACGATGACTTAGCCGCTTGCCCAAGGCAATGGCCTGCGCCTTGCGGTTTCGAAGTCAAAAACACCATTCCTGCCGCCACGACACGCAGCCGGTCCGGGACAGGTTCCCACGATCCATCTGCGGAAGTTTGTTTCAGGCAGGAGGCGCAGGTGCCACTAATTCGACAACTCTTGATGAGCGCTCTGTGGCTCCCTGCTCTTGCGGGCTCGACCGCCGGTTGCACCCTCGCAGGGCGCGCCGTGCCTCCACCGCCGCAGGGCCCCATGCACCTGGTGGTCGGCGAGAGCGATACCGGCTTTGTCATCCATGCCGCCGGGCCTGCCGCCGCACCTACCTCTCTGCATGACCATGCCGGAGGCGATGCTTCAGGCCCGGCTGCAGCACGTGTCGCAGCCTCCCCGCCGCAGGCGCCGGTCACGCTCGGCAGCAGCGTGCGGTTCGACCGGCGCGCATTCATTCCCAGCAAAACGAAGGACATTTCCCATGGCGAAGACCGTTAAACTTAACGCGCTGCGCGCGCTGCCCTGCGCCCTCGTGTTCCTCATCGGGTCGGCAGCGCTCGCGGCCCCTGACGATAGCGCCAAGACCGAAGACAAGGTGCTTGCCGAAGCGGCAGTCGCCGCCGAGGCCCAGCTCCACCAGAGCTTCACCAACCTCAAGTTCGAGGAATTCGGCCCCGCGCCGGTCAAGGGCGCCCTTTACCAGGCGGTCGCGGGTGGCCGGGTGATCTATTATGCGCCGGCGAGCGAGCACATCCTCTTCGCCACGGTCTATGACAAGAGCGGCGTCAACGTCACCGCGCTCGCACAAGGTGAAAGCACCGCCAGACGCCTCAAGCTGATCGATCCTGCCAAGGCGCTCAGCATCGGCCCGGCGGGCGCGCCCACGGTGATCGAGTTCACCGACCCCGACTGCCCCTATTGCCGCGCGCTCGACAAGTTCTGGGCAGCCAAGGCCGCCGAAGGCAAGCCGGTTCGCCGCCTCGTTTATTTCGTCAGCGGCATCCATCCGCAGGCTGCCACCAAGGCCGAACACATCCTGTGCTCGGCGGACAAGGAGGCCGCGTTCCGCGCGATCTATGCGGGAGCCGCCCCCAAGGTGCTCGAGAAGTGCGCTGAAGGGGCCGCCCGGGTCGCCGAGGATGCCGAAATCGTCGCTAAGCTCGGCATCGGTGGCACCCCGACGCTGATCGTCGATGGCAAGCTCGTCTCGGGCTTCCAGCAGGCCGAGCTTGAAGAGTTCCTCGCGAAGTCACCGGGCGCCGGCCCCGCAAAGTGACCGAGAATTCCTTATCTGGCGGCCGCCTGCCGCCCGGCCATTTCGGCTGGCGCGAGGCGGACCGGAATGCCGGCGCACGCGGCCGCTTTGGAGCCGCCCACCGCGCGCGTCGGCCGACAGCGATCATCCATCGATGCCGGCAGGCTGTGTCCCGGGAGGCTCCGCACAAGTGGAGTAAAAGATCATGATCAAGAAGTTCGGCAATCTGGGTGCCCGGATGAGTGGAGGTAGCAGCGGTTCGCTCGCCAGCACCGCCCTCAATCTCGGCGTCCCTTTGGCGCTCATGGCGCTGGCGAGCAGCGCGGCCCATGCCTTCACCGCGCCAGCGGCGGGCGACCTTGGCTACGACATCTACGACATCGTCGTGAACAAAGGGGTCAAGGGACCGCTCGGCTTCGTCGCCGGTGTCGCGGCCTTCCTGTTCGGCGTCAGCCGCCTGTTTTCCAACATCATGGTTGGCATCCCGACCATCGTTGCCGCGGTCGCCCTGATCAAATCGGACACCATCCTCCAGACTTTCGGGATGGTGATCTGAACCGCCTGGGGAGCCGCTGACCGCGCGTGTGGACCCGCGAGCGGCGACATCCCCGACACGCTGGAGGCCGATGGTCGGCCTTCGGAAAATGACCCCTGACGACAGGTGTCATGAAGCAGGAGGAGAAGGGCTTTGGAAGAGCGTTTGCCCCAGTATCTGCACGGCCCGGTCCAGATCCTCTGGTTCGGCTCGGACGAGTTCGTACTGGTCATGTCGACCGTGTTCGTCGCCGCGATCGTCGGCGGGCTGGTCGGCTGGGTGCTCATCTGTGCCCTTCTCCTTTTCATTCCCTGGAAGCGCAGCAAACCGCGCGGGTTTCTGCCCCACCTCGCCTGGCGCTGGGGGCTGGTTTCCTTCCGCCATTACCCGGGTCCAACCCAGACCCGCTTCTTCGAGTGAGGATCACCATGCCGCTGTTTCGATCCCGCAAACGCGCCCCCGCCGATCCGCTGGCGGACAAGCCTGCAAGCTTTGCCATCCACCGCTACCTCCAGGGTTCGGCGAACCTGTTCGAGGAGAACCGGCTCCTGAAGTTCGCGGTCGCGGGCATGTTCGGGGTTTCGGCCGTGCTCGGCACGCTGATCTACACGACCAACCAGAACCAGCGCACGGTGATCGTGCCGTTCGGAGCTTCGGGCGATCTCTATGTCACCGGCAACGCGCCGTCGGCGGCATACCTCAGCACCATGACGCGCAACGTGGTCAGCCTGGCCGGCACCTATTCGGCCTACAGCGCCGACAAGCAGTTCCAGGAACTCCTGAGCCTTGCCCATCCCAGCGCCTACAATGGCCTGCGCGACAGTTTGAACGCCATTCTCGACGAACTCGCGAACAACCCGACGCTGTCGATCGCGACCTACATCCGGCTCGACCAGCCCGTGACCTGGACCAAGACCGACATCGTCGTCCCGGTCGAGAAGGTGCGCGTCATCGGCGGGGTGATCCGCAAGTTCCGCGGCAATCTCCACATCGGATACGCGATCGACAACGGCCGCTTCTGGCTCACCCAGCTCACCGAGGAAAAATTCGATGCCGAACTCCGGTAAAGGGCGCGCTGCGTCTGCAGCCCCGCGCAACTTGCGGCGCCTCGCCGCAGCGCTGATCCCGCTCATGGCCTCGGCCCTGCCGATCCAGGCCGGGGCCCAAGGGATACGGGGCGCGATCATCTCCTATCCCGACCAGACCAGCACGGTCCGTCTGTCGAACCGCGACATCAACCATGTCGTCTGCGAAGGCGGCGAGATCGAGGACGTCAAGTTCTCGGCCGAAAAGGCAATCGCGGTCGAGAAAGCGGGCTCCGACGCCTGGATCAAATTCCTCGTCAAGGAAGTCGAGGATCTGGGCCAGGCGACGCGCAGCTACGTCACCACCCCGTCGGAATTCTTCATTTCGTGTGGCGGCGCGATCTACCCGCTCTACGCCGAGCCGTCGGACATACCGGCGCAGACCGTGACCCTGGCGCCGGGATCAGCACAGCGCGCGAAGGCCAACAGCGATCTCATGGGGCCGCTGGTCGAGGAAGAGCGCGCGGTCTCCATCACACTCGCATTGCTGCAGGATCGGGTTCCGGCAAGCTTCGCCGAGGTTGCCCCCTACCCCGGCAAGATCGCACTCGCCGGCCTCCCCACCGCGGTGCTCAGGGAACGGCGGCGGCTTGCGATCGAGGGCGCCGGGCTGTCGGCATCGGAATATCTCGTCACCGCCGGCAGCGATGCCGCACTCGATGAACGCACCTTCCTCGATTCCGCGCTCGGGGCCAACGTCTTTGCCGTCTCGCTCGACCGGCTGGCGCTCAAGAGCGGCGAGACCGCGCGCCTCATCGTCGTCCGCCGGGGAGAAGGCCAATGACCGGCAGCGACAATTCCATGGCAGGCGGGCCCGGTGCAGGCACGGAAGGCACGCCAAGCCCCTACAGCGCGCATCTTGCGGCCCAGGCTACAGCCGAGCAGGCGGACGGCAAGGATCGCAGCAGCCCCGCGATGTCGGCGCTTGAAACCTGGAAGGCGCGCTGGGACGCGCTGGGCTCGGGCACCCGGCTGCGCCTCAAGCAGGCGGCACTGGCGAGCGCAGTTGGTGTGCTCGGCTATGGGCTCTATTCGGCGAGCTCGGGGAGCGACAAGGAAGCGGCCCCGCCGCCCGCCGCCTCCAAGCTCGACATGGGCGCAGGTCTGCGCGGCGACAGTCTCGAAGAGAAGCTGCGCGGCGATTTCAAGGCCGTGATCGATGGCCAGCAGCTGCTCGGCGACCGCATCACCGCGATCGAGGAGGGCAAGGTCCTGCCCCGCGGCGCAGTGCCGGGCGAAGGCTCTGGCGATAACGGCGACTTGCCGCCCGCGCTGCCAGGGAGCGCGCCAGCCTTCCCGCCATCGCCCGCAGGCATTCCTGGGCCCGACGCCGGACTTCCCGCACCGCCAATGCCTCCAGCACCGCCCGCCGCGCCGCCCGCACCGCCCGTGCAAAGGCAAGTCGGCGCAATCGGGGCGGCGACCAGCCCGATGTTGCCCAAGGATGTTGGCGGCGCGGCCTCGGACTCGAAAAAAAAGAATCGGACGATCTATTTACCGCCTGGTTTCATGAAGGCGCGGCTCCTGACGGGAGTGGACGCGCTGGCGAGCCGGGACGCGACTTCGAACCCCGAGCCGATCATCGCCCGCGTCCAGGCACCCGCCGTGCTTCCCAATGACGTCAAGGCGAACCTCGCGGGCTGCTTCGTCGTCGGCAACGCGACCGGCAGTCTCGCCAAGGAGCGGGTCGAGATCCAGCTGGTCTCGCTTTCCTGTGTCGACTTCGACGAGCATTCGGTGGTCGATCAACCGGTCAAGGGCTTCTTCGTCGATGCCGATGGCAAGAAGGGCCTCTCGGGCAAGGTCGTCACCCGCGCCGGTGCGGCGCTGGCGCGG
Organism: Novosphingobium sp.; assembly: GCA_046063225.1. Classification (GTDB taxonomy): domain Bacteria; phylum Pseudomonadota; class Alphaproteobacteria; order Sphingomonadales; family Sphingomonadaceae; genus Novosphingobium. The sequence goes on from JBJTLW010000032.1 coordinate 47,656, forward strand.
AGCTTCATTGCGGGCACCATCAGCGGCATCAGCCAGTCGGTCGAGAACACCTTCGGTTCGACCTCGACCTCGGCGCTGGGCTCGGTGCGCACACTCGATGCAGGCGATGCCGCCAAGACGGGAATCGCAGGCGGGCTGTCGAAGTCTTCGGACAAATTGACCGATTTCTACCTCGACCTTGCCCGCCAGGCAGGCCCGATCGTCGAGGTCGGCGCGGCGAAGGAGGTCGTCGTCGTCATCCAGGAGGGCGTGACCCTCGAGATCAAGCCCAGCACCGGGACCAAGTTCTGATGCCCCGGCCCCGCCCCCTTCCCGGAGATTCCATCATGGCCAGTCCAGTCATATCCACGTCGCGCCTAGGCAGGCTTATGCCGGCGCTCATCATCGCGGCCAGCCTCCCGCTCGGCGGCTGCGCGACCGTCGGCTCGCTGATGTCGCCCTATTCGGAGAAGTTCAGTTGCAAGAACTCCGATCACGGCCAGTGTGTTCATCCCGAGAAAGCCTATGAGGACGCGGTTGCGGGCCGAGCCCCCCGCTCCGATCCCGCCGTCACCCGCGACAAGAAGCTGCTGCAGGGCGGTGCCGCTGGTGATGCAGCTGAGATCAAGCCCGGCGCGCCTGGCCAATCGAGGGCCGCGACCGGTGCCTACGGGTCCTACCGCGACAGTCTCTACCGCGCGCTTCAGGGGCTGATCGACCGCCCCGAAACCCCGATGCTCAAACCGGCCCAGGCGGTGCGAACGCTGATCCTGCCCTATGCCGACCGGCAGCGGCCCGACCGGCTCTACATGCCGCGCTACGTCTATTCGATCCTCGAACGGCCATCCTGGGTGGTCGGCGGCTATCTCGTCGCGCCGGTCTCGCCCGCATCGCAGGTGTCGGTGCTCGGCCAGCTGCGCGAGCGCAGCGGCGAGGCCGCCGATATACCTGCGCCCGAAGCCACACCCACTCCGGCAAAGGAGCCGCGCCGATGAGCGCGCGGGGCCACGAGGCAGCGGGCGGGCTCAGTTTCGCCGCGCTGAGGCGCCATGTCGCGCGCGATTCCTATTCCGATCACCTGCCGCTGGTCGCCTGGGTCGAGGAGGAACATGCTTTCCTTACCATCGACGATGGCTGGGGCTATGCCTGGGAACTGGTGCCTTCGGCTTACATGTTCGCGCATGTTCACAGTGCTTTGCTGGGCCTGCTTAACATTCACTTTGAACCTGGCACGGTGGTTCAGGTGATGAGTTTCGCCGATCCGCTGATCGACGATGCGCTCGACGCCTTCCTCGATTTGAAGACCCGCGACGATCCGCTGATCCAGGCCTCGGCGCGGCGGACCTACGATTACCTGAAAGCCGGGCGACATGGCCTGAAAGCGCTTCACGGTATCCCGATCCGCAACTTCCGCACCATTCTTGCTGTCAAATCGCGAAAGCCACTGGGGCAGGACACCCGCCGCCAGATCGAGGAGCAGCTCGCCAAGCTCGGCATCGCGCCGATGCCGCCTGAAGCGATGATGACCTTCTACCGCCGCGTGTTCAACGGGGTCTACGAGAACGCCCCGGGCAATTTCGCCGGTGGATCGAGCGATGGCGCCGAGCCACGGCCGCTGCGCAAGCAGATCATCGATGCCGGTCCCGACCTCGTCTTCGAGGGACCCGAAGTTTTCCTCGGCAATCAGGTCGCGCGCTGCCTCACCCCCAAGGCCCCGGCGCGGCGGATCAGCGCCGAGCGTGCCAATCGCCTGACCGGCGGCATGCGCGGCAGCTTCGAAGACAGCGACCAGATCGGCGGGCCGTTCCTCTATTGCCTCAATATCCTGTTCGATCATTCGGCCTTCGAGATCCACAAGCGCGCGCAGATCCTCTCGGCGCAGAAGGCAGCAGGCTCCTTCGCGGTCGAGGTCGGCAAGCAGATCGAGGAGATCGGCTGGGTGCTCGACGAAGCCGGCAACAGCCGCTTCGTGCGCGTCATCCCGACGGTCTGGGTGTTCGGCCAGACGCGGTCCCAGGCCCGCGAAATGGCAGCGCGCGCCAAGCGGCTGTGGGAAGCCGAACCCTTGCCCTTCATGATGCAGGAGGAAAGCTACCTCTTGCCCGTCCTGCTGCCGATGAGCCTGCCTTTCGGGCTCTATCCCGACGGCAAGACGCTGCGCATGCTCGAGCGCGATTTTCGCATGCCGGCAAAGGCCGCGGTGCTGATGGCGCCGATCCAGACCGACTTTCGCGGCGGCGGGCGGCCAGCCCTGCTCTATACCGGCCGCAAGGGCCAGCTCATCACGCTCGACCTCTTCGATCCCCGGATCAACAATTACAATTTCATCGTCTCGGCCGAGTCCGGGGCGGGCAAGAGCTTCCTCCTCAATAACCTCTGCCAGCAATACTACGCCTCTGGCGCGCTCATTCGCATCATCGATATCGGCGGTTCTTACCGCAAGCTCTGCACGCTGTGCTCGGGCCGCTACATCGACATTGGCGAGGAAAGCCTGGTGCTCAACCCCTTCGACATGGGTTTTGCGCTCGACGGCGAGGACAAGCAGTCGGCGATCGCCATGGCGGTCGCGATCGTCGCCGAGATGGCCAATGCCGCGACCCGCAAAGAGGTTTCGACCTCGGAATGGAACCTGCTCAAATCCGCCGTGCAGTGGACGATCGATACGGGCCGCGCCGAGGACGGGATCGATGCAGTGCGCGAATGGCTGGGAGCCTATCCGGCCGAGACGGCGAGCGATCTTGACCGGGTCGAGCATCTCGTACCGGTCGCGCGCGAACTCGCCTTCAACCTGCGCGATTTCGGGTCGGACGGGGCTTACGGGCACTATTTCAACGGACCTTCGACCTTCGACATCTCGAGCGACGAATTCGTCGTGCTCGAACTCGAACGGCTCAAGAACATGCCCGACCTGTTCAATGTCGTGGTCATGGTGGTGGTCAACGCCGTCACCCAGGAGCTCTACCTCTCCGGGAGAGACCGCCCGCGCTTCGTGCTTTGCGACGAAGCCGCCCAGTTCATGAGCCGCACTGACGGGCAGGACCTCTCGCGGCTCGCCGAAGCCTTCGGTCAGGGTTACCGGCGCGCCCGCAAGTACCAGGGCAGCTTCGGCATCGTCATGCAGTCGATGAACGACCTCCTGCTGTTCGGCGGCACCGGCCAGGTCATCCTCGAGAACGCGGCAACCCGCTTCCTTCTGCAAGGCTCGACCTACGACAAGGCGGTCGACAACAAGATCCTCGATTATTCAGGCTTTGTCCTCGAACTCCTCAAGTCAGTTCGCAACAACAAGCCCAACTATTCCGAGGTGTTCATCGATAGCCCGCTGGGGCTCGGAATAGCCAGGCTGGTGGTCGATCCGTTCAGCTACTGGATCAATACCTCGGCACCGACCGAAGTTGCCGCATTCGAGGCGCTGATCCGCCAGGGCCGCTCGCCGCTCGAGGCGGTTTGCGAACTCGCCGGTGTCGATCCGGCGGAAGTGCTCGGGCATGAGCGCCCTCGCCTTCCTGCTTCAATTGGCGGGGAGCAGGTGTGATGCGCTTTTCCCGCTCCAACACCCGTTCCCACCCCGATCAGCTCCCGCTTGGGTGGAGCAAGGATGCCGAGATGGAGCGCATAATCGAGGCGCGCGTTTCGATCCGTGCCGAAGCCGCAGCGCTGCGCTGGCGTTTCCGTCTGATCCTGATCGAAAGCGCGGGCATGGCGGCGCTCGTGCTTGGTGCCGGGGCGGCACTGCACCAACCCATGAAACTGTTGCTGCGCGCGGCCGGAATGGTCGGCGGTGCCTGCCTCTTGAGCGGCCTGCTGCTCATCGGCCTTTCCGGCCTCACCGGCCACCTCGCCGCCCGTTATCGCCGATGGAGGAATTCATGAGTGTCCATGCATTGCTGAACGAAGCCGATCTTGCCCGGCCCTGCCCCTTTGCCGGGCGCCGGGCCGAGGAGAGCCTGCATGATTTCCTGATACGTAGGCACGGCGAGATGGAGAGCGAGGTTCTGGTCCTGCGCGACCAGTCCGCCTTCCAGGAGCACGCGCTGCATGTGGCAAACGAGTGCGCGCATCGCCGGGCGCAGTGGCTCATTACTGCCGCCGCGCTCGATGCCTGCCTATGCCTCGCGATATTCCTCGGTTTCGCGCTCGGGGCGCTGCCGTCCTGGCTTGCCCTGGTCGCCGTCGCAGGGCTTGGCGCCGGCAACCTCCTGGGTTTCGCCATGCCGGCCGCCGAGCGCGTGGCAGCCCACAGCCAACGGCGGCCGCGGTCATGAGGGGCATCCTCTCCGCCGCGCCCGGCCCTTCGGCGATCCGCGTCCTCGTTGGCACGCACCTGTTGCTGCTGATCCAGGCGGTGCTGGTTGCCTGGTCGGCGGCAGAGATCGAATGGCCCTTGCGCGTGCTGGTCGGGCTTGTCGCGGGCGTGGCGCTCGCCGGGTTCGGCTTCGCGCTGCGCGGTCCAGCAGGCGACGACCGCCCGTTCTGGTGGAGGCGGCACTATGGCCGCTGATCGCCAAGATCGCCGCTGTCCGCCGCGCTGGCGCATGGCCGCCTTCCAGAGCAGCGTAGTTGCGGCGCTGATTGCAGCCTCGGCGCTCCTCGCCGGCCAGGCCCGCGCCGCGACATCGACCATCGGGCGCACCTGGCCGATCGCCGAGCCCGACGCGCTCGCCGAGATCGAGGCGCGGGCGTCGAAGCTTCCGCCCGATATCGCGAGGAAATTCGGACCGCGCTCGGCCTGGTCGGCGATGAAGTCGGCAAGCCTTGCGCCTGCGGTGAAGACCCAGACACGAAGTGTCGTTCCGTTTTACACGCTCGATGCCGAGATCCGCCTGCCAGACGGCACGCTGCTCTACCCCAAAGGCTACAGCTTCAACCCGCTCGCCTATGTGACGCTGCCGCAGCGGCTCGTGGTCGTGCGCCCTAGCGATCTTGCCTGGGCATTGAAGACCGCGCGGCTCAGCGACTTCATCCTGCTCGCGGCCGGAACCGCGCACGACGAAGATGCGATTACGCTGTCCGAGCGTACCGGGCGGCCGATCTTCATTCTCGAAGAACGCGTCAAGGAGCGCCTTGGCCTCACCGCCGCGCCGGTGGTGGTGAGCCAGGTCGGCCAGCGGCTCGAACTCAGCGAAGTCCGCCTCGATCGCAGCGGCCGCAGCGCCGCGCCAAGCCCAAGCCCAAGCCCAAGCCCGAAAGGCAAGCGCCATGACCCGCAATAGCAGGACTGAAGATAGCAGGGGACGGCGGCGCATGCGGCGCTGGCTCGCGGGCAGCGCTCTGATGCTTGGCCTCGCTCTCGGTATGGCTGCCCCGGCGCAGGCTTCGTCGTGCCCGACAGGAACCGTGTTCAACCCGATCACCAAGGTGCGCTGGAACTGCATTTTCCCGATCACCATCGGCGGGGTGCGCGTCGGGAGCTACGACAAGCTCGACAAGGCGCTCGATGCGCAGTCCTCATCGAAACCCTTATGCGCCTGCCGCAAGGGCGCGACCTTCTGGTTCGGGGTCAAGGTTTCGTTCTGGTCGCCAAACCGCATGGTCGACGTCGTCACCGAACCCGGCTGCATGATGGCATTGGGCGCCGATCTCATGCCCACACACGGCCGCTTGCAGGGATCGCAAAGTTCACTCGCGGACGGAACAAACACCCGCAAGATGTTCGCGCAGATGCATTATTACATCTCGCCGGTCTGGAAGATGCTCGACATGTTCACCGACCTGCCGTGCCTCGAGGACGACGGGTTCGACGTCGCTATGATCACTGAGGTGCTGCCGACCTGGCAGTCGGGCACTCTGGGCGCGATCATCCAGCCCGAGGGCATCCTGTTCGGCAATCCCGCTGCGGGCCTTGCCTGCATGGCCGACAGCGCTGCGGCGGCGGCAGGCAAGGTCATCGATCCGCTGTTCTGGTGCATGGGTTCGTGGGGCGCGACATACCCGGTTGCCGGTGACATCCATTTCGGCGATTCGGTCGAGGCCTGGGCGGGCTTAGCCGCGCGCGGCACCTTCATGATGGGGCGGCTCGGGCTGCTCACCATCAGCTCGAGCGATGGCTGCTCGTTCAAGCCGCAGCCGATCTGGACCAAGTCGCGCTACAAGCTCCAGCTGATGGAGCCGGTCAAGGGCGGCAAATGCGTCAATATCGGCCGGCCCGGCGCGCTGTGGTCTTCGGCCAAGCATGCGCCGGGCAAGGACAACGCCCAGTTCATGCTCTTCGAGAAGGTGATCTGCTGCGCCGGTGTGCCGGTGCCATGAGCAGCCTTGCCTCGTCCATTCCAATTGCCAAACGTCCCGCACGGGCCCTGGACACGCCATGGTCTGCCCGCCACAGCCAGTACGGCTGCCAGGGTGCGCGCGGGGCGGGAGCGGTGCCCCAAGCCCCTGAGGGCACCGCTCCACCCCCCAAGAATCCATTGGTGCTCAGCACGGCCGCACCTGCCCCTTCCGGCGCGGTCCCCCTCTCAGCTGCCCCGGCTCGGGTTGCGGCCGTGCTGGCCACCTTCATGGCGTCTGGGCGCATCTGGCCGCTCCTGATCGCCGGGTCCGCGCTTGTCTGGCCAGCGCTGGCACAGGCGCAAAGCGTCGAGGACCGCGCCCGCGCTTCCGCGAGCGCCTCGCGGGCGAAGACCAGCGACAGCGACGCACTGCGACGCAACTATGTGACGCCCGGCATGAGCGGACAGCCGATCACGACCGTCGATGGCTCGAAGAGCTTCACGCCTTCCATTGCCTGCCAGAAGACCGCCAACCTCCTCGAAGTCCTGATCCAGCCCAGTGGGACCGGCGATATCGGTCTTGTGCGGATCTCGCGCGACAAGGACCTCGACGGCCGCTTCGACAGCAGCGTCACCCTGCCGGTACCGGTCTCGGGGATCTGCGCCAACGGCGTCATCTCCTGCAATCCCGGGACCTGGGACCAGTGCCGCTCGTTCCGCTGGGACCTCGACAGCGCGGGCGACCTCAAGCTCACCGAGGTCGATATGCCCGAACTCGCCGGTTGCACTTGCGTCAACAACAGCTGCGGCAGCAATCTCGTCTTCGGCAATCTGGAAACTGTCCTCAAAGACCTCGGCGGCGGCATGGTCGGTGCGCTCACCACCGCCGATCCCCGGATTGGCGTCGCCGAAGCACGGATCAATGGCCCGGTGATCGACTATGTCGGCGCGCAGACGACCGCCTGCAGCTCAAATCCCGCGCTGACCGAGACCGCCTATCGCAGCAATCCCACCGCGATCCAGGGCGATGCCTTCGCGCAGTCGGCGACAAGCCGGGTATTCCAGGCCCTGGCATCGTCGCCGGCGGGTTCGGGCAAGGCCGAGCAGAAACGCGCCTGCACCGTCACCCGTGAGGTCACCGTCAAGGAAATGCAGGTCGATGATGTCATCGCCCGTACCTCTGGCGGCTATGCGGCGCTGACCGATGGGGTCAGCAATGTCGACTTCTTGCTCGGCTCGCCCACCAAGCACAGCCTGCGCTCAGGGAGTTGCACGGTGTTCGACTACCGCATGACGCTGCATGTCGGTGACGAGAGCCGGATCGTGTCCGCGACCCTGCCCGAGATGTCGGCCGACGACTGGGCGCAGGTCCGCGTCGATGACAACGTGATTGCCTATGGGCCCGGTCCATGGACCGGGGCTGGCCTTCCGCCGGGCAACTGCGAACGCAACGGAACGACGAGCTACACGCCCAATGTCGATCTGAAGCCCTATCTCACCAACGGCGATCACGAGATCTGGCTGCGCGTCGCGGTCGCCGACAAGGGCAACGGCTTTGCGCGCGTCCATGCCGTGGTCGACACCAGCTGCTCGGTTTCTGAACGGATCGTCGACCTTTGCGCGGGTTCTGCCGCCGATCCGCAATGCCATCTTGCGGACGAACTGGTTGATGGCGTGACCACCTTTCACAATGGTGTCGCCACCGGCCTCAGGCCCCTGCCGCAAACGCGGGTTTTCGGCAGTGCTGCCTGCACCATGCAGATGACCCGCCCCTTCTTCGAGCGCAGCCGGACATACGACTGCGTCATCGACTCTGCCGCGTTGCCAGCGCCCGATCTCTCGCGCGGAGCCTACATCATCGACCATTCGACCGAAACGCTGCTCGCCGACCGGCAGACTGCGCGGGACGGGAGCATCACCACGACAACGCGCGGCTTCGGCATGCCCGCACAGAGCCCGGTCGCGGCCTGCGAGCCGATCTGCAAGACCCGCGCCCCCAAGGACAATACGGCGGTCGCACCCGCTGGCGTCGTAGCGAGCCGCCAGAACGTGCCCACCGGCTACGACACTTTCTACCATGCCTGCGATGCTGCAAACGTCTGCCCCGCCGGCGCGACCGAGGAAGTGGTCTCGCAATGCGGCTGCCTCGATGATTTTCCCGAAGCGGTGGTGATGATGCAGACTGTCCGGCTCGCGGGCGCCGACATGATCTGCACGAGTGCTGCGAGATGAGGCGGATTACCTTCTCGTTCGCCCTGCTGCTTGCCGCCAGCGCGCTGTCGCCCGTCGGGGCGCAGGCTCAGGAGATCTGCGCCGCCGACCTCAACGGCAACGGCGATGCGGCCGATCTCGGCGAAACCGCCAGCTGCACCCAGATGCAAGGTGGCGCCTCGCAATGCCCGCTGCAGCAGGTCGCCTGCACCGAGACCGCTCCTGGCGCCTATGCCTGTCCGCCCGGAAACCAGTTCGCCTGCGAAGTCCCCGCAGCTGGCGGCACGCCGACATGCTCGCCCAATGCCTGCCAGGATGCGAGCACGGCGCCAATTGTCGAGCAGCCGCCAATCTCCGATCCGGGCGTGCCTGCCGATGGCGCGCTCGATGCGGGCGGCAACTGCATCGCCAACATCGAGATCTTTTCAGGCCGCGCCATGCGTTGCCGTCCGCCCGGGCTGCTCGATACCTTCCAGAACTGCTGCAAGGACAAGGGCAAGATCGTCAAGGACGGGATGGGCTCGTCGATCGGCTCGATCGGCACCAAGATCGCGGTGGCCAAGGCCGTGTTCACGGGCATGAAGGCAGCATTCACCGCGTTCAAGGCCGGCGCGACTGCGGGTGAAGCGGCAGGCGCGGGCGCGCATGCGATGATCGGCGGGATCGACCCCACCTCGATTGCGATCAGCCTCGCGGTCAATTTCATCTTCGAAGTGCTGCTCGCCGGCTGCGACCAGGAAGACATGGAAACCGGCATGCTGCGGGGTTCGGGCATGTGCCACGAGGTCGGCACCTACTGCACCGCCAGCATTCTCGGTGTCTGCATTCAGAAAGCCAAGGGTCACTGCTGTTTCAACACCAAGCTGGGCCGCATCATCCAGGAGCAGGGCCGCCCGCAATTGAAGTCGTTCAACACGATCGGCTGGGGCACGCCCAAGGCACCCTATTGCCGCGGCTTCACCCCCGAAGAGTTCCAGGCACTCGATTTCTCCAAGATGGACCTCTCCGAATACTACGCCGACATCGAAGCCCGCACCCAGGGCCAGCTCCAGATCGACATGAAGGATCGTATCGATGCCTATATGCAAGCCATCGGCAATTAGGGATTTGGCTGATGCCGGGCTGCGGAAGGGCGGCTCCTGCGCGTGCCGAACTCACGTGCTGGAAGTACGCTGCGCGCCGGTTCTCGGCTCGAAGAGGACCGTAGGTCAATGCACCCACCCTCGCTCCGGCCTGAGCCAAATCCGCGTTGCGGCCATGCTGCTGGCCGGGCTGCTCGCATCGAGCGCGCCAGCTTTGGCGCAGGAAAGTCCCGCGACAAAGCAACCTACCCCGCAGGAGGTCAAATCGAAGAACGAAGGCGATGCCGCAATGGAGCGGCTGAAAAAGGCGGTCGCCCAGCGCAAGGCCGATGAGGTCCCCGGCCCTGCGGAGTTGCCTGACCTGCCCGAGGCCGAACGCCGCCGCGCCTTCGAGGGCCTCCGCAAGCGCCCGCCCTCCCCCGCCATGGACGCGCGCGCCCGCGCCGCACTCGACAAGGGCAAGGATGCACTCGCCGCCCAGCGCGAGGCGATGGCGAAACGCCTGCGCGCTGCGCTTGGCCTCGAAGCGCCAGACATGGCCGCCGTTGCCGGGGCGACTGCGCCTGGACCCGTGACGTCGTGGGTGCCGGTGTTGTTCGTCTCCTCCTCGATGCCGGTGTCGATGCTGCGGACCTATGCAGCGCAACTCGAAAAGGCGGGCGGGGTCATGGCCTTTCGCGGCATGCCGGGCGGCCTTAGACAAGTGGGCCCGATGGCGAAGCTTTCAGCCGAGGTGCTGCGGCTCGATCCCGGCTGCGAGGGTCCGGCCTGCGCGATGAGGGGTACCCAGATCATCGTCGATCCACTGGTGTTCCGCGAACATGGCGTCAGCGTGGTGCCCGCGCTCGCCATGGTCCCCGGCGATCCCGCCCAGCCCTATTGCGAGCGCGACGAGCTGGCGGAGGCGATTGCCCCGTCCGGCGAGCCTCGCGTGATCTACGGCGATGCGGCCCTCACCGGGCTGCTTGAGGAATATGCCCGTCTGGGCGGAGCAAAGGAGGTTGCCGGTGTTCAAGCTCGCCTGGAAGGCCGCTAGGGCGGCATGGCCAAGGGCCAAGAACCTTCCCTTGCGCGCCGCAGTCGCGCTCGGGAGCTCGGGGCTCGGACAACCGGTGCGGCCCGCACAGCTGTGGAAGGCCTACGCAATCGTCCTGCCGGTTGGCCTCGTGACGCTATGGGCGATTCCGCAGGTTACCTGGGTGATGAGCCCATCGATCCCGGCGATCGCGGTGCGCGCGAGTCCCGGCGCGATTCACAAGGGCGACTATGTCATGTTCATGCTCTCGCATCCGCTCGCTGGGCCAAAGCCGGTCAATGTCACCAAGATGGCGCTGTGCATGCCGGGCGAGAGGATTGACCTCATTGAGAAGCCCTCGATGTTCCCCGGCGCCCCATATGGAACTTTCGACGGGTGGTATTATTGCAATGATCGCCTGCTGAGCGTGTCGAAGCCCCTTGGGCGAAATGGCACCAAGCTCGAGCACTGGCAGCCGATCGAAGCGACGATCCCGCCCGGGTTCATCTTCGTCGGCTCGTCACATCCCAATGGCTTCGACAGCCGGTACTATGGCCCCGTTGCGCTGGATCGCCTCTCCCGGATGGAGAAGGTACTGTGATCCGCGCGGCACTTCTGCCCAGGCTTGCTATCGCCCTGCCGCTTCTGCTCGCCTCGATATCTCCGGCGGCGGCGCAGGTCCGCACCCCGACCGCTGCCCCGATCAAGCAGGGCTACTGGTGGTATGCGCCGCCGCCGAGCCCGGCCAAACCCGCAGAGCCCGAACCCGATGCGCTGGTGCGCCCGGCCATCCCGCCGATGGCCGAACTCGCGAGCTGGACGCCGCCGAAGATCCGCAAGCTGATCGAAGCGCAGCGCGACTATGCTGCGACCGTGCTCACCGTCGATGCGGTGGCCAATTTTTGGCGGCTTCAGGACTTCGCGCGGCGCAAGGCTCGCGCCTTTGCGGGGCTTACCCAGATCACCATGCTCCAGCATCCCGAGCTCAATTCCAAGTCGGCCAATCCGATGGTTGGCGATGCCCGCTCGGAACTGAGCGCCTACAAGGACGAGGTGCGTCGGCGCTATCTGCGCGCCCATGCCGGCGAATTCGCGCTGGTCATGTTCTCGAGGGTCTCCTGCGGCTATTGCCGGGTGCAATGGCCGATCGTCCAGCGCTTCCAGGACGAGATGGGCTGGCAGGTGACCCTGATGGACATCGAACGGCGGCCCGAGCTTGGCCAGCGCTTCGGGGTTGAGGTCACACCGACAACGATGATCATCCGGCGCGGCAGCCAGCAGCGCATGGTGATCGCCGCAGGCATCGAAGCCTACCCCAACCTCACGCAGATGGCCTACCAGGCGGTGAAGCTGCTGACCGGCGATATCCGGCCCGAACAGTTCATGACCGGGGCCGGCGAAGAAGACGGGTTCTTCGACGCGCTCGCCAACGGCCCGGTCGCAGCGAGCGATCCGCGCGCGCGCGCCGCCGAAATGCTCGGCGGCGATCTCGTAGATCCCGCCGGGGGAGCAAAGCCATGACCGGCCTTACCCGCGGCGGCAGGGTGGCCCTCGCAATCGGCCTCGTGCTGGCGGCATCGGCGGTCTGGGCAAGGCCGGTCACGCGTGAAGTTGCACTGCGCGCCGCGATCCACCCCGTGGCAAGCGAAGCCGAGATGCGCGCCTGGCTCGCGCGGGTGCCGGTGACCCGCGACTTTCCGCCCGACTTCGCTGTCTCGCTGCGCGGACAGGCCCCTGCCTTCGTCATCGAGATGAGCACCGCGCCGGGCTGCGTTCCTTGCGCCGACCTCTGGGCAAGGCTCGGCGAAGTCCATCGCCGCTATGGCTGGCAGGTCCGCACCCTGTCGGGCGAGGAGGCACTGCTGCGTTCAGGAAGGCTCGGCCTGCCCTGGGTTGGCCATCCGGTCGCCTGGGTGCGACCACTGGATGATACTCGCCGCACCGTGCCGATCGCGATCGGCACCGATCACGCGGCAAACCTCGCGCGCAATGCCTGGCTTGCCGCACGCATGCTGACGGGCGTGCGGGCCGAGGTCGGCGTGCGTGCGCTATCCAAGTTTACCGGGATTGTCGGTTCTGCCCGGCGGTCCCCATCCAGTCGCTGAGGGGGCCGATCATGGCGGGCCGGTTCTCTCCCAATTCCGTTCTTACGCAAGGATGCCCGCCATGGCCCGTTTGCCCACCTCCGACTCGCCCTGCCGCCTGAGCCTGTCCGCGCTTGCCCTGCTTGCCGCCTGCGGCAGCACGGCGCCCGCCCACGCTCAGAGCTGGGCCGAGACCTGGTTCGACAATGTCACCTACACCTCGCCCGGCAGCTTCGAGGACCAGACCCGCGGCTATGTGACAGCGGGCGGCATGTCTGGGCGGATCGACGTCCACAACGACTATCTGATGTCGCTCACCCTCCCCAAGGTAAAAGCAGGCTGCGGCGGCATCGACATGTTCCTCGGCGGTATGTCGTTCCTCGATCCCGACTACCTCGTCCAGAAGCTCGAGAGCATCCTCCAGGCCGCGCCTGCGGTCGCGTTCCAGTACCTTCTCGAAACCCTCGACGAGAAGATGGGCAACATCATCTCGAAAATGGAGGCAGCGACCAATTTCCTGAACTCGATCCAGGTCAACGATTGCCGGCTTGCCAACCGCATGATCCAGATCGCCAAGGGCGATGACAACATGTCCGGCATCATCGAGGAGATGACCGGCTACAAGTCGGTGAAGGAAGGCTTTGCCAAGAGCTACCAGCAGAGCCGCGAGAAGATCCAGGCCAACCGCAACAGCCCGACCGAGGACCTGAAAGGCGCACTCGCCAATTGTCCGGCCGAGGTCACCGATATCTTCCGCACCGGCTCGCTGCTCGGCCATGCCGCAGCCCGCGTCGGCGCGGGAGACTGGGCAAGCGTGATGCGCGCGCGGGTAGGCGACGTCTACATGCGCTGGGATCCCGCCGACAAGGTGCCCCTGTTTTCGGCGATCCCCGCCTGTCCGCGTCAGGACACCGAAAGCCCGGATGATTTTCTCACCGGCAAGGTCCAGCGCCGCGCGCTCAATATCCCTGCGACGGCTGCCGACTGCACCACCGATACCGGCAAGGGCGCGCTCGAACTCGCGCGCATCCGCATGCAGGCGATCACCACCAAGATCCGCACCCGCACCGCGCTCACCGCCGACGAGCGCCAATTCGTCGCCAATGTCCGCACGCTTCCCGTTTATCGCATGCTCGAATGGGGCGTGCGCCAAGGCGTGCCGGACTCCGTGATCGCCGATACCGACGAACTTGTGGCGCTGACCCTCGCCTACCAGATGCTCAACGACCTCACCCGCTCGATTGACTTCGCGATTGGCAATGCCGAACGCGGCGCGAGTGCTGCGGGTGCGGCGGATGATGCCAATGCCAACGTCTGCCAGACCCGCATTCTCACCAAGGGCATCGAACAATTGCGCGAGCTGCGCGAGGAAGTGCTGCGTCAGCGCGCACAGATGCGCCAGAGCTATATGGCATCCCTCAATGCCGCCAATCTCTCGGCGAACTACGCCGGGCTGCTCCGGACGCGCGACAAGGATGCGCGCGATGCCAGCGGCACCGCCGTGTCCCCCCACCGCTGACTTCGCGTTCGGAAGGATCTCCCCCATGCGCCTTGCTCTTCGCGCCCTCGCCGCCCTGGCCCTCGGCCTCGTCGCAACGCCCGCGCTCGCGGTCGAGACCAGCTTCTACACCTATGACGGGTTTGCCGAGACGGTCGATGCCTTCCGCCTCGTGTCGATGATCTTCGCCGATCCGCGCTACGAAACTTTGGTCATGATCATCGCAGTGGTCGGGATCGCGCTCGGCGCGGTCATCGCCAGCGTGCGCGGCCAGGGCATGGGGCTCGTTGCCTTCGGGTTCCAGATCCTCGTCGGGGTGGGTCTCTTCATCGGCCTCATCGGTACGACCGGCACGGTCCACGTCTACGACCGGGTACGAAATGCCTATCAACCGGTGGGCGGAGTCCCCAACCTGCTGGTCATCGTCGCGGGAGTCACCAATCTGATGGAGCGTTCGCTCGCCGAAGTTATCGACGACAACACCCTCGATCCCAACGCCAAGCTCGAGTTCGGCGCGGGCGGCCACAGCTTCGACCTGTTCCTGAACGCGGTTTCCCCACGCGGGCCGATAACCGACTCCTTCCTCGATGCGACAATCAAGGACTATGTCCGCCAATGCTATCCGGTGGCGCGGGTCTCGCCCGCCTACGGCGTCGATGACGACCAACTGTTCCGCACCACCACCGACCTTCCCGCCTCGTTCGCCGCGATGGCGGGACCAGCGACCTTCAGCACGGTCTATACCGCCGCCGACAAGGGCGGGACGACGATGAGCTGCCAGGATGCCTGGGACAACATCCAGGCGCGGCTTTCCGATCCGACGCTGTTCGAGGGCTATACTGCGCAGGTGTGCCAACGCACCGGCTACAATATCGGAGATGCCGGACAACTAGCCCGCTGCCGCGCGCACCTTGGCGAGATGGGCCAGATGATGATGGGGACGCCGCTGTCGTTGCAGGCGTTCATGACCGATGTTCTGCTCGGCAACACCGTTGGCGACGTGCTGTTCGAGGACAGTCCCGCCTCGGCCGCGCGGGTCATGGCCAACCGGGCGATCGTCTCCAACGGCCTTGCCACCATGTCGGTCGCCAACGAATGGATGCCGACCATCCGCGCCACCGTGTTCGGGATCATGCTGTTCATGGTGCCGATCGCGCTGCTGTTCATCCTGACGCCAATCAATCTGCGCGTCGCGAGCTTCGCGCTCGGGCTTTTCGTGTTCGTCGCGCTCTGGGGCGTGATCGATGCCGGCATCTACCAGTTGACGCTCGGCCGCGCGATGGAGGTGCTCGCCGAGATGCGCTCCAATGCCGTCGCCGCCAATGCC
>JBJTLW010000033.1:0-17284 GCA_046063225.1 Novosphingobium sp.
GGCGGAGTTGCCGATGTTGGCGTTGATCTTTACGAGGAAGTTGCGGCCGATTGCCATCGGTTCGCTTTCCGGGTGGTTGATGTTGCTGGGGATGATCGCCCGGCCGCGCGCCACTTCATCACGGACGAATTCGGGCGTCACATAGTCGGGGATCGACGCGCCGTAATCCTGCCCGTCGCGCTTGTATTCCCCCAGCATTTCGCGCCCCAGGTTTTCCCGCGTGGCGACATATTCCATTTCCGGCGTGATGATGCCCTTGCGAGCATAGTGCATCTGGCTGACGTTGCTGCCAGCCCTGGCGCGCAGCACCTGGCGGCGGACATTGGGGAACGGCGGCACGCCGCCCGAACGGTCTGGCCCAAGCTGGCCGTTGTCTTCCGGCTTCACCTCGCGCTGGGATACTTCCTCGACATCGCCGCGCGCGCGGATCCAGTCGCGGCGCAGTTCGGGCAGGCCGGCGGCAATGTCGATGGTGGCTGCGGTATCGGTATAGGGGCCGGACGTATCATAGACCCGCACCGGCGGCTCGCCGCTCGTCGGTTCAAGATGAATCTCGCGCATGGCAACGCCCAGCGGGCCGACGTGGATCTTCTTCGATCCCCGGATCGGGCCGGTGGTGACACCGATTTCGAGCCCACCGGCTTGCGGCTTGGCAGCCGATTCTAGAACACTGTTGATGTCGGCCATTGCGCAGTCCTATCTCTGGACGGAGCGGGAGCGCGGCAAACGGCCCTCCCTCCGCCCGTGCTAACGGGTTCAGGTTCAACGGGTCGGATGGCGTTACCCATCCCTCTCAGTCACGTGACTCCCCGGGGATCGATTGACTTTAGGGCAGTGCGGGGCGCGCGTCCAGCGCCTCGCAAAACATGGCCCGGCCCGCCGATGCGGCGGACGCACGCTTGCCGCAGGGCACGCCCGAACCGGGATTGGCGATCCGCGCGGGTTCAGGTTTTGGCGGCAAGCCTTCCGCGATCGGTGCCAGCCCGGCGGCGCAGCGGCGCAAATGCCTCGATGAACGGCTGCACCAGCGCGCCGTGGATGGTCTGCGGATCCACCGGATAGCGGCCCGCGCCAAAGGTCAGCCTGGGACGGCGCGCCGCAGGGCGAACGAGCGTTCCGGCCAGCCAGTCAAACAGCGCAAGATTGCTGCCGAAGTTGCAATCGTGGTGCACCGGATCATCGGAATGGTGCAACTGGTGGTGCGCCGGGCTCATGATGATGGCGCCGAACCTGCCGGTGGCCGGTATCCATACGTGGCTGTGCTGCAAATGGGTGATCAGATAGAGCGCGACGATGATGATGGCGTTCGTCCCTTCCACCTCCAGCGGCCGGGCCTGGGGCATGGCATATTGCAGCAGGCCCATGGCCGCCCCGCCGAACAGTGCGGCGATGTTGAAGAAGACCACGCTGTCGACCGGGTGGACCCGGTAATTCGTCATCGGGCTCAGGGTTTCGGCAAGATGGTGGACGCGGTGGAAATGCCAGAGAAACGGTATCCGGTGCGACAGGTAGTGATCGGTGAAATAGGCCGCTTCGTGCACCAGGAACAGCACTGCGGTTGCCACCATCACGGCAGGCCAGCCGGTGAGGCCCGATCCACCATGCGGGCCGAACCTGCCGGTCAGCCAGCCGCTCACGCCATCGCCGATGACCGAGCCGGACAGGATTGCCCAGCCGACCAGCGATCCGATGATGAACAGGTTGAGGAAGGTGAACAGCCAGTCGACCCGCGCGGACGGACCGAACAGCCACTTGCGCGGAAACAGCGCGCGGCGCAGCACCCGCAGGGAGCGCATCCGCCCGCGCATCAGCCACAGGGCGGCGATGGCCAGCGAAGCTCCAAGGGTGAATACCGACATGTCCGCCCAGGGCGACATGAGCTGGGTTTCCAGCCGATCGAGCCCCGCCGCGACAAACTGGGTCACGCGCGTCGAAACAAGATCGAAATAGGGCTCCAAGGCAGTCAAGGCGTGCCCCTTTCAGGCGGAATCCGGCGCGCGCCAAGGTTTAGGAAATCATGGCTAACAAATTGCTAAGGCCGCGCGATTTTCGCCGCATCGCCCCGCCCGCTTGCCGCCGCGCCAGCGTGCGGATCAGCGGTGGACAAGCCTTCACGCCATGCCCAAAGGGGCCGCCATGCCCACGCTGTTCCGCCTTGATGCCAGCGCCGCCGCGCTGGCGCGCCATTTCGGCGCCCATGCCGGCAACGATCCCTGGCAGGGCGGCACGATCACGCCGGGGAGCTTTGCGCCGGTCATCACCTCCGGGCGAGAGGAAGTGGCGGGGCCGCGCCCGGCGGGCGATCCGCCGCGCCGCCTGATCCCGCGCCTGTGGGGCGTGCCGCCGCCGCCATCGGCGGGCGATCCATCGCGCCTGATCTTCACCGTGCGCAATCCGGACAGTCCGTTCTGGATCGGCAACCTGAGGAACAGCGAGTTCCGCTGCCTTGTTCCGGCCAGCGCCTTCATGGCCTGGGGGCGCGTCGATCCGGCCACGGGCAAGCGGCGGCCGCTGTGGATCGGCTGCACCGACCAGCCGCTATTCGCCATGGCGGGCGTGTGGAAGGACAGCGAAATCCCCTCGCTCGCGATCCTGACCTGCGAGGCCAACGCCTTTCTGCGCCGCGCCGGGCAGGAGCGCATGCCGGTAATCCTCCCCGCCGATCCCCGCGCCCTGACCACCTGGCTGCGCGGCGACTGGAAGCGCGCGCAAACGCTGATCGCGCCCTATTCCTCCTCGATGTTGCGCGAGATCGCGAGGGCTAGTTGAACCGCAGCGCCCCGGCGACGTTGAGCGCGAGGCCGAAGGCCACCGTCGTCAAGGCCCAGCCGCGGTGCATGTGCGTCAGGCTGCGCAGCCAGAACTGGGTGTAGATGTCGACGAAGCCGAGGATGGCGATGGCCTCGATCATCATCAGGCCGCCCAGCCCCTTCATCACGCAGGCCAGCAGGTCTGCCGGGGCCCAGGGGTTGGCGAGATAGACCAGCGTGCCGATCAGCAGTTCGAGCAGGCCGCAGAGGAACTGCAGCGTGGGCGAGCCTTCGATTTCTTCGAGCATGGTGCGCCAGATGCCCGGCTTGCGCAGCGCGCCGATGCCGGCAAACAACGCCGCGAGGCCGAGGATGAGACTGGACCAGGCAGGCGCGTCAATGGGTTGGGTCATTCGACCTTTTCCTTCTTCCCAACGGCGCCCGCCGCGACGATGGCGAAGGATGCGGGTGAAGTCCAGTGGCGCGCTGAAGATCGGCACGCTTTGCAAATGCGGCAAGCTGCCCTAGCGGATCGGTTCATGGACGTGCCGCCCACCTTCCGCCTGCCCGAAACCGCCGCGCGCATTGCCCTGATCGCGCAGAGCCACCTGCGCCTGATCGGCAAGCCGCTGGCGCCAGACACGGGCGATGTCACCGCCGCGCTGTGGCATGCGCCGCAGGTCATCCTTGCCCATGGGACAGAGGCCGATCCGCGCTTTTTCTTCGCCAATGCCGCCGCGCTGGCGCGGTTCGAGGCCGATCTGCCGGGGCTGGTCGGCATGCCATCGCGCCTTTCCGCCGAAGCGCCCGACCGGGCCGAGCGGCAGGCCCTGCTGGACCGGGTGACGCGCGACGGCTTCATCGCCGACTATGCCGGCGTGCGGATTTCAGCCAAGGGCCGGCGCTTCCGCATCGAACAGGCCACGGTGTGGAACCTGATCGACGCGGATGGCGCGGTGCACGGACAGGCGGCTGCGTTTTCGCGTTGGGCAGAGGTCTGAACCAGACCACATTCGTTCTGAACACCACGTCATTGCGAGCGTAGCGAAGCAATCCAGAGCCCAATCCGCGGCGCTCTGGATTGCTTCGTCGCCAAGCTCCTCGCAATGACGAATATCGGGAGAAATCAGCCGAGCAGCACTTCGGCGATCTGCACCGCGTTCAGCGCCGCGCCCTTGCGCAGGTTGTCGTTCGCCAGGAACAGGGCAAGGCCGTGCTCCACCGTGGGATCGCGGCGCACGCGGCCGACGAAGACCGGGTCCTTGCCGGTCGCTTCCAGCGGGTTCGGCACTTCGGTAACGACAACGCCCGGCGCGCTCGACAGCAGCTCCAGCGCGCGTTCGGGGCTGATCGGACGCTCGAATTCGGCGTTGATCGACAGCGAGTGGCCGGTGAACACCGGCACGCGTACGCAGGTGCCCGAAACCGGCAGGTCGGGCAGGTTCAGGATCTTGCGGCTTTCGTCGCGCAGCTTGATTTCTTCCTCGGTATAGCCGTCTTCGGCATAGACGTAGTTGAGCGGCACCACGTTGTGCGCCATCGGCACGGCCCACTTTTCCGCCGCAGGCAGAACCGGAGACGTATCGCCCTGGGCAAGGCTGGCAGCCTTGTCACCCACGTGAGCGATCTGGCGGGCGAGCACGTCGATGCCTTCAAGGCCCCCGCCCGACACCGCCTGATAGGTGGAGCAGATCAGGCGCTTCAGGCCTGCTTCCTCATGCAGCACCTTCATGACCGGCATGGCGGCCATGGTGGTGCAATTGGGGTTGGCGATGATGCCCTTGGGCAGATCGGCCAGCGCCTCGGGGTTCACTTCGGCGACGACCAGCGGCACCTGCGGGTCCGAGCGCCAGGCCGAGGAGTTGTCGATGACGATGGCACCAGCCGCAGCCGCCTTGGGCGCGAGTTCCTTGGACGTCGAACCGCCGGCCGAGAACAGCACCACATCAAGGCCGGCGAAATCGGCCGTCGCGGCATCTTCCACCGTCACGCCGTCGATCACCTTGCCCGCCGAACGCGCCGAGGCGAACAGGCGCAGCGAGGCGAGCGGGAAATTCCGTTCCTTCAGGATTTCGCGGATCATCGAACCGACGAGGCCCGTCGCGCCGACAATGCCGACATTGAGCTTCTGACCGGGATTAAATTTGGCAACCATCTTCACGTCTCCAATTCAAGGGAGCAGCGCGTGGGTTGTTTATCCGTGATTGGAAAGCCCCGCCTGCTCATGCGGGGCGGGTTGTTCTGGAAGCCTACTTAGCCAGCACCAGAGCAACCGTTCCCGCCGTGGCGGTCGGTTTGCTGGTAATGGTAATGATCGGCTTCACGAACATGGTCGCGCCCCTAGCGGCACGTCCGCGCAATGTAAATGGCTTTTGTTGCGCTGCAGCAGAAAGATTGTTTCAAGGGAAACCGGTCTTTCCTCGAGGCAATTTCCCTCGCGTCGTCATTGCGAGGACGCAGGACGAAGCAATCCAGAGCCGCTGCGCGCAGCTGCTCTGGATTGCCGCGTCGGCTTCGCCTCCTTGCAATGACGAGGTTAGACCGGACTCGCAGCAGCCAGCAGCCGGGCCAGCGCTTCGTCCCGCCCGATGAGCGGAAGCAGCGCGGCCATGTCCGGGCCGTGTTCGCGGCCGGTCAGGGCAAGGCGCAGCGGCAGGAACAGTGGCTTGCCCTTGCGCCCGGTCTGCTCTTTCAGCGTGCCGGTGAGCATCGGCCAGGCATCGACGCCCCAGACCTGCGCGGCGAGTGTATCGGCCGCGGCGGCGAGGAAGGCGCGGTCTTGTGCGTCGAGTTCCGGCACGGCGACCGGCCCCTTGACCACGGCCCACCAGTCGGCGGCTTCAGCAACAGTGCCAAGGTTCGGGCGGACAGCCTCCCAGCCGGCGGCGTCCATGCCTTCGGGCAGGCGGCCTGCCACCTGATCGAACGGCAGGCGGTGAACGATCTGGGCGTTGAGCCGCGTCAGTTCCGCCTCGTCGAAGCGCGCCGGAGCGCGGCCGAAGGTGTCGAGCCGGAAGGTGGCGGCAAGCTGTTCGCGGTCCGCGATCGGTTCAACTGGCTGCGACGTGCCGAGCCGCGCCAGCAGCGCCAGCACGGCTTCGGGTTCAATGCCCTGTTCGCGCAGTTCCGCCATGCCGAGCGAACCCAGCCGCTTGGAAAGCTTGCCCTCCGTCCCCACCAGCAGCGCTTCGTGGGCAAAGGCGGGTGGATCGACACCGAAGGCGGCGAACATCTGCACTTGCGCCGCCGTGTTCGATACGTGGTCTTCGCCGCGCAGCACGTCGGTGACGCCCATGGCGATATCGTCGATCACCGAGGGCAGCATGTAGAGCCACGATCCATCAGCGCGGCGCACCACCGGGTCCGACATCTGTGCCGCATCGAAATGCTGGCGCCCGCGAATGCCGTCCACCCATTCGATCGGCGTGTCGCGATCGAGTTTGAAACGCCAGTGCGGCGCCTCGCCCGCGGCGGCCTTTGCCGCATGATCAGCCTCGGTCAGGCTGAGCGCGGCGCGGTCATAGATCGGCGGCAGGCCGCGGCCCAGCAGCACCTTGCGCTTCAGGTCCAGCTCCTGCGCGGTTTCATAGCAGCGATAGACCCGGCCCGATGCGACCAGCCTGGCAAATTCCGCCTCGTACAGATCGAATCGGGCGGACTGGCGTTCCTCGCCATCCGGGGTCAGGCCCAGCCAGGCCAGATCGGCGCGGATCGCCTCGACATAGTCCTCGCGGCTGCGTTCCTTGTCGGTATCGTCGATCCGCAGCAGGAAACGCCCGCCCGCCTGCCGCGCAAGCAGCCAGTTGTGCAGCGCCGTGCGAACATTGCCGACATGCAAAAGGCCAGTGGGACTGGGGGCAAAACGGGTTGTGATCATGCCCGGCATATAGCCGAGCCTGCTGCGAGGGGAAGCGAGAACCGGTTACGCCGAATTTACCCGGAATTTACCCTAAGTTGACGTTTGCCCCGTAGTGATTGCGGGCATGGCGTTTAGGACTGGAAAGCTGAACTGGCTGTGGCCGCAGGCCCCGGACGAAGTGCGCGACGCGCTGGTGCTGTCTCAATACGAACGGGTGCGCGGTCTGGCCCCGCTGCTTTATGCCGCGATCATCCTGATCGTCTGCGCCGCCGTTGCCGGAAGCCCCGACACGCCCTGGTTCATCCGTTTCGCAATTCCCGCCGTGATCCTGGCGGTCTGCGTGTGGCGCATGTTCGTCTGGGCGCGCCGACCGCGCCAGGTGGCCAGTCTTGCCGACGCCCGGCGCATGGTGATCCGGTCGGAATGGATCTCCTCTTTAACGGCAATCCCTTGCGCCTTGTGGTGCATCCAGAGCTATCTTTTCGCCGCGCCCGAACGGGCCATGTATTTCCCCATGTTCATGGCCATGGGATCGCTGGCGACCACCTTCTGCCTGTCGATGCTGCGGATTGCCCCGACGGTGCATATCGCCACCGGGCTGGGCCCCATCGCCATCGCCATGATCGTCTCGCAGGACCGCATCACCATGTCGGCCGGCGCAAGCATGCTGGTAACGGCGGGCTTCCTGCTGGCCCTGCTGCGCTACCAGCAGGAAAAATTCATCGAACTGCTGCAATTGCAGGTGCGCATGGTGCAGCTGTCGCAGACCGATCCGCTGACCGGGCTGGCCAACCGCCGCGCCCTGCAGCAGCGGCTCGAAACCTCGGTCAGCGATGCGGTGCATGGCCACGGCCCCTCGGTGCTGCTGCTCGATCTTGATGGCTTCAAGCCGGTGAACGACCGCCACGGCCATGCCGCGGGCGACGAGGTGCTGCGCGAAGTGGCGCGGCGGCTGGAACTGGCCGTTGGCGCGGACGGCATTGCCAGCCGCATCGGTGGGGACGAATTCGCCGTGCTGATCCTGCCGGGATCGCAGCGCTCGGCCGAAGCCATCGGCACCGCCGCGCTGGGCGAACTGGCCCGCCCCTTCGAATTCGAAGGCCACCGGCTGCACGTGGGCGCCAGTTTGGGCATCGCGGTCTGGCCGGATGACGGCACCACGCTGGATCAGCTGCTCCGCGTGGCCGACCGCGCGCTCTATGTCGCCAAGGCGGGACAGGACGGCAGCGAAGGCTCGCTCACCCGCGTCCACCCGCTGCGCATGGCGTGATCGTCAGGCCGAACGGAAGGCGTGGGTGATCGGATAGCGCCGGTCGCGTCCGAAATTGCGTGAGCCCAGCTTGACCCCCGGCGGGGCCTGGCGGCGCTTGTATTCGGCGATGTGAAGCAGGCGTTCAATGCGCACCACGACATCGCGGTCAAACCCTTCGGCCACAAGCTGGTCGACGCTCTTTTCATGCTCCACCAGCCCCAGCAGGATGCCATCGAGCACCGGATAGGGCGGCAGCGAATCCTCGTCCTTCTGGTCGGGACGCAGTTCGGCCGACGGCGGACGGGTGATGATGCCTTCGGGCATGACCGGGCCGTCGGGGCCAAGGCCGATCTTCGGCCTATTGGCGTTGCGCCACGTGCTGATGGCGAAGACGGTCATCTTGTAGGCGTCCTTCAGCGGGTTGTAGCCGCCCGCCATGTCGCCATAGATGGTCGCGTAACCGACGCTCATCTCGCTCTTGTTGCCGGTGGTCAGCAGCATCGGGCCGAACTTGTTGGACAGCGCCATCAGCGTCACGCCGCGAATGCGCGACTGCACGTTTTCCTCGGTAATGTCGTAATCGGCATCGGCGAAGCTGCCCGCCAGCATGGTGTCGAAAGCGTCCACCGCCGGGGCAATCGGGATCGTGTCGTAACGGCAGCCGATCATCTTCGCGCAGTCGGTGGCGAGATCGAGGCTCAATTGGCTGGTGAAACGGCTGGGCAGCATCACGCTCCACACCCGGTCCGGCCCCAGCGCGTCGGCAGCGATGGCGGCGCAGATCGCGCTGTCGATCCCGCCCGACAGGCCGAGGACGACACCGGGGAAGCGGTTGCGGTCCACATAGTCGCGCAGCGCCAGGACCATGGCGCAGTAGATATCCTCGGGGTGGTCGGCCAGGCGCTCCTGCACCCCGGCATCGCAGGCCCAGCCATTGGCACGGCGGCGCCAGACGGTGTGGACTTCCTGCTCTTGCCAATCGGTCATCTGGATGGCGAGCGTGCCATCGCCGTTGATCACGAAGCTGGCGCCGTCGAACACCAGTTCGTCCTGCCCGCCAACGCGGTTGAGATAGGCGAGCGGCAGCCCGGTATCGACCGCGCGGCGCTTCGCCACGCCATCGATGCGCAGCGTGTCCTTGTCGATCTCATAGGGGCTGCCGTTGATGCAGATGAGAAGTTCCGCGCCGAAATCGGCCAGGTGCTGGCAGACGTCGGGATGCCAGATATCCTCGCAGATCGGCACGCCGATCAGCACGCCCTTGAACGGAATGGGTTCGGGCAGCGGGCCGGGCTGGAACAGGCGCACCTCGTCAAAGGTGCCGTAATTGGGCAGTTCGTGCTTCAGGCGGATCGCGGCGATCTTGCCGCCGTCGAGCAGGGCCACGCCGTTATGCAGCGCGCCATCGACCACGAAGACCGAGCCGACCAGCATGGCCGGGCCGCCATCGGCCGTTACCTTCGCCAGCTTGTCCAGTTCGGCGGCAGCGCGGGCGATCAGCGCCGGTTTCAGCACCAGATCCTCGGGCGGATAGCCGATCAGGTGCAGTTCGGGATAGACCACCAGGTCCGCCCCTTTCGCCCTTTCGCGCACGGCAAGCATCTGCGCGGCGTTGGCGGCAAGGTCGCCCACCGACTGGTTGAGCTGGGCGAGGGTGATCTTCAAGCTATCGGCCATGGCCCCGTCCTATCGCCCAAGCCCCGGTCGGGCAATCGACAGATTTCACGGCCCGGCGCAGGCGGCGCCCTTGCGATGCCCGGCTCTTGCGATAAAGCCTGCGCCCATGGTGGGTTCGGAGGACGATACGGCGCAGGCAGGCGCGGCGCCGCAGGGGCAGCAACAGGCTGCCGCGGGCCAGTCCGGCCGGCCGGGCAACGCCTTCGGCTTCCTTCGCCTGCTTTTCGCCTCGCTGGTGATCGTCTCGCATTTCCCGCAACTCGTGGACGGCAACGCGGACCGCGAACTGCTCTATTCGCTGACCGGCCATGTCGGCCTTGGCGGGCTGTCGGTCGACGGCTTCTTCCTCATCAGCGGCTATCTTGTCGTCTCGAGCTTCTGCAACCAGCCGACGGTTTTCGCCTATCTCGCGCGGCGGCTTGCCCGCATCGTCCCCGGCTTTGTGCTGGCCTGCCTGTTCTGCCTGCTGGTCGTCGCGCCGTTGGCCGGCGTGGATTACGCCGTGATCTTCGCGGACTGGCGCCAGCACATCGCGACCACGCTGATCCTGCACGAACCGCTGGTGCCGGAAGCCTTCGCCGGCACCCACTATTCGGTGATGAACGGATCGATGTGGACCATCGTGCACGAATTCCGCTGCTATCTGGTGGTGATCGTGCTGGGCCTGCTCGGCGCCTTTCGCTGGCGCTGGTCGGTGCCGGTGATTTCGGCGCTGCTCTTCCTCGGCTACGAAGTGGTCAGCGGCTATCTCGGCTCGCCCGAACTGCGCCGCGCGATCGTAGCCATGGTGCCGGTGCGCGATGCCGACAACGCCCTGCGCTTTACCGGGATCTTCCTTGTCGGCTCCACCTTCTACCTGTTCCGCGAGAAAATCGCGCTGGTGCCCAAGGCGGCGATGATCGCCGTGGTGCCGCTGGTCGCGATCATGACCATGCGATCGCTGTTCCACCCCGGCCTGCTGGAGCCAGCCTTCGCCGTGCTGGGCGGCTATATCATCTTCACCGTGGCCTTCCGCGTCACGAGCGGCCCGCTGGCGCGCATCAACACCACGACCGACATTTCCTATGGCGTCTATCTCTACGCCTGGCCGGTCGCCAAGCTGCTGCTGTGGTACTGGCCCACCATGCCGATTGCGCTGGGCATCGCGATCAATTTCGTGGCCGCCTGCGCGCTCGGCTGGGCGAGCTGGCACCTGATCGAAAAGCGGTCGATAGGCTTCGTCACCAAGGCCAAGGCCAGCCGGAAATCATGACGGCCTTGGCAGGATTTATTGCCGCCCTGCCCGGCGCGCGGGCGCGTCCATGCGGCGCGGCCCCGGCACAGTTCGCACGTTGACAGATGACCGGGTGCGCGTAATCTGACCCTTGAAGCCAGAGGGAATTGAAATGTTCGTCACCTTGCTCTCAAGTCTCAAGTCCATCGACACCTGGATGTCCACTTTGAACGCGATGTTTGCTTCGGTGTTCTGAAGTCCGGCAGAACGTCGGCTCCGCCAACGACTTGCTTGAGATTGGACTGATGCCTGAAAAACCCAGTCCACAATTGTGCGCGTGGTAGACATGAACAGGGCAATACTATCGGCATTTCTGGTTACGGCCGCATTTGGCAATAGCGGCGCCGCGGCGGCAGCAGAGCCTTCGGCCGAGCGCCAGGGGAGTGTGCCGGGCGCCGCCACGCCGGCGGGCCAGCAACCGTCAGCCGAGGTGGTCGCCAAGTTCGATCCGGACAATCCGAAATACGCCCGGATCAACGCGCTGTCCGATGCCGCGAGCGATTTTGCGGACGAGGCTGACGGCAAGGCCGATACCAGAGCCCAGGTCATCGCGCGCTATGCGCAGCTGCGCGATGCGGCCCGGCTGGTTCGTCTGCCGGACGGCACGGCGCATCCGCTGGCCGCCTATGCCTCAATCAAGATGGCATCGCATCTGCGCGAAGACGGCAAGGTTGCGGAACTGATTCCCCTGCTTGAAGGCGCGCTGCGCGATCTCCGGCCCTTCCGCAGCTTCTACTTCCGGGTTTTCGCGGAAGGCACGGCCCTGCTCGCGCAATCCCGCAACGACGTGGGTGACCTGAAAGGAAGCCTCGCGCTTCTCGCTGACGGCGTGGCAGAATACGACAAGTGGTTCGCGCAGCTGCCGGAAGCGAAGAAATCGCGTCCCACCTGGGTCGCGCGGTCCAACATGCAGTTCGCCTATAGCCAGGCTCTGTCCCGGTCGGGCGATCGCAAGGGCGCGGTGGAAATGCAAAGGGCCACTTTGCAAAGCCGCATTTCCGGGCTCGGTCCGAACAGTCCGGATACCGTATCCGGATACTACTGGCTGGCCAGCATGCTGCTTCAGGCCGAGCAGGTGGAAGAGGCGGAAAAGAACGCCCGGCACGCGATGGAAGTGGCGATTGCCCACGTCGATCCGCGCCACCCGTCCTATGCCCGCGCCTATGAAGTGCTGGGACTGGTGCTGTCCCGCACCGGACGGCGCGAAGAAGGCGTGCGCTATCTGGCCCGTGCGCTTGACGTGAAGAAGGCCAACGGCGGCGACCTCTATCTCGCCTATGGCGAACACAACCTGGCAACCATCCTGTTGGAAATGGAACGCTACGCCGATGCCCGGCCGCTGTTTGCCGATGCCGTGAAGGGCTTCGGCAAGAGCCAGGGGGCATCAAGCCCGCAGGCCCTGGGCAGTGAGGGTTTCTCGGCACAGTCGACCTTTGCGCTGGGCAGCGATCGGGCCGCAGAAGCCGAGCTGGAAGGCGTTTTCTCCGCCATGGGCAAGGCTGGCATCAAGGACCCGGTCCTGCTGCAGCGGGTCTGGCCCGCCCTGATCCTGACCAAGCTTGACCAGGGCAAGACCGCCGAGGCCAGACAGCTTGCCGAGACCTGGCCCTCGTCGATCCGGGGCGATGACAAGGCGGGCCGCTCGATGATCCTGCAGGCGCTCGCGCTTCAGGGACTGGCGCGAGAACCGCAGGCGATGGCCACCCGTGAGGCCGCGTTGCGACTGGTTTCCGACGTCGATGCGTCGCGGGTCATCGTCGCCGATGGCCAATTGACCTCCGACAACCGGATGAGCCTGGAGATTGCGCTCAGGATTGCGGTGCATTCATCCGACAGCGAGCTCGCCCTGCGCGCCATGGACCTGCTGGCCAGATCGCGGATTTCCAGCGCCAGCCGGCTGGTGGCGAAGCGCCTTTTGGCTGAAGATCCCAAGCTTCAGCAGGCCGTGCGACAGGTGCAGGATCTGGCGCGTGAGACGCAATCGCTCGACGGAGCGGTGATCGCCGCATGGGCCGATGCCAAGGATGGCAGGGAGGCGCAGGAAAAGCTGAAAGCCGCCGAAGCCAGACTGAATGCGGCACGCGCGGAGCTGTCGGAAACCTTCCCGCAGTGGATTGCAGCCAATACGGCAACACCGCCAACCATCGCACAGTTGCGCCAGAATTTGGCGAAGAACGAGGCCATGGTTGGCCTGATTCCCGCTTTCGAGGGCTTCTACATCCTCACCGTGACGGCCGATGGCTCAACCATCCGCCGCAGTACGGCCGGCAGGGCCGAAATTGCCCGGCTTGTCGGTTCGCTGAGAAGCGCGATCGATCTCAGGCAGTTTGATCCGGCCGCCGCCCACGCGCTTTACCGCAACCTGTTCTCGCCGGTCGAGCGCACGGCGCTGAAAAAGGCCAAAACGATCAAGCTGGTCACCAGCGGGCCGCTGGCATCGCTGCCGCTGTCCATTCTGCTGGAAAAGCCGGTGACCGAACTGTCGAGCCGCAGCCCCTGGCTGCTGCACCGTTTCGCCTTCACCGTTGCTCCCGATTTCACCACCCGGCCGCAAAAGGGCGAACGTCTGGCAGCGTCCGCGCGCTTCCTGGGCGTCGGCGCTCCGGCTCCGTTCGGCCAACCGGGCAAGGCTGCGCCGCAGTTGCTGGCATCCCGCTCCTATTTTCGCGGCGCCACGGCCGATGTAGAGGCCTTGTCCTCCCTGCCCGCCTTGCCGGGGGCCGAAGCCGAACTGAAAATGGTCGCGCAGCGCTTCGGCACGGACCATTCCACCGTGCTGACAGGCCCGCAGGCGAGCGAAGGCAGGCTGAAGCGGGCAGAGCTTGGCGACTATTCGGTGATCATGTTCGCCACGCACGGCCTGGTCGGGGGCCAGTCCGAAGGGGCGGCGGAATCGGCGCTGGTCCTGTCTCCGCCCAGCGAAGGGAGCGACGGCCAGTACGATGGCCTGCTGACAACATCGGAAATTGCCGCCCTGCGATTGGCCGCAGACTGGGTGATCCTTTCGGCCTGCAACACCGCGGCCGGCGATACGGTCAATTCCGAGGCCTATTCCGGCCTGTCGCAAGCCTTCCTCTACGCCGGGGCGCGCTCGCTGCTCGTATCGCACTGGCCGGTGCGCGATGACGTTGCCAGCCGGCTCACGCTCGACACGGTGAGCGGCGCTAACAAGGGGCTGGGCCGGGCCGAAGCCCTGCGCCGGGCGCAGCTGAATATCCTCAAGGATTCCAGGCTCCAGGACAGTGCGCAACCCGCCACCTGGGCGCCCTTCGTCCTGCTCGGAAACTAGGCCCCCGCCCCTTTCGATTGCCAAACCGCGCGTAATGGTCCATACGGTGCGGGCTAACGTCGCCTGCGACGGAACTATCTGCCTCTCAGGCTTCTCGTTCCCTATCTCGCCACATTGCTGCCTGCGGCACTCTGCCGCGGGTAAACTGGTTCGTGAAAAGGAACTACCTCATGCCTATCGGCACCGTGAAATTCTTCAATACTGAAAAAGGCTATGGCTTCATCGCTCCCGATGGCGGCGCGCCGGACAACTTCGTGCACATCAGCGCGGTCGAGCGTTCGGGCATGTCGACCCTGAACAAGGACCAGCGCGTCAAGTACGAGCTGGAAACCGATCAGCGCGGCAAGACCTCTGCCGTGAACATCGAAGCGGCCTGAGGCCGTGGCCAAAGAGGAGCTTCTGACCCTCGAAGGCCAGATCGATGAAATCTACCCCGATGGGCGTTTCGGCGTCATGCTGGAAAACAACCATCGGATCATCGCTTACACGGCCGGGAAGATGCGGAAATTCCGCATCCGCTCGGTCGTGGGCGATCGGGTTCGGGTTGAACTGACGCCATACGACCTTGAAAAGGGCCGCATCGTGTTTCGCGACAAGGGCCCGGGCGGCGGCGCTCCGGGGGGACCGGCCGCGCGCAAGCGTCGCTAGGCCCGCCCGGTGCAGCACAGCATCAGCTTTCTGCTCGAACAGGTCGAACAGTGCCGGCTCTCTGCCGAAAAGGCGAGCCTGCCGCGCGAACGCGAACGCTTCGAGCGGTCGCAGGCGGCCTGGCAGAAGCTTGCCGACCAACGGGGTGAAATCATCGCCGAACGCCAGCGGATCAACGAAGCGAAGGCCGATCGGGATTGAACCTTTCGGCACCACCCAATCAAAGGACGTGCCAGACCATGCGCAAGGAAACCACCCACCCCTATCTCATCGCCAAGGATGAGAGCGGCGATTACCGCCTGACGGTGCGCGAAACGCGCTACAATTCGCAAGGCTATCCGCTGGTTTCAGCCCATTTGCAGGACGAACGGTTCCGCACCGCGGGCGAAGCACGCGCCTTTGCCAAGACGAATTTCCGCGCCGAAGCGGGGCAGTTCACGACGAAGTAGAGCGACCCCGGGCCAACACAGGCCCGAACGCTTCACCGCACAGCAAAAGGCCCCGCCGGATCGCTCCGGCGGGGCCTTTGCTTTATCACCCGGGGGCGAAGGCGGCAGGCTTATTCTTCGCCCGCGCCTTCATCACCCTGGATCAGGTAATCGCCGGCATCCGCGTCCGTGCCGTGGGTTTCACCCTCGACCATGGCCAGCGGATCGTCGCCAATCGCGGCTTCCGGACCCTGCGCCAGTTCGGCGGCGTGTTCCTCGGCCGCGGTGTGCGGCGCGATGAGCGCTTCCTGGATCTTGCGGTACTGCGCGCGGAGCGCGGCATCGCGGCTGCTGGCGGCGACGCGGAGGCGGTTCATGCCCGCACCCGTGCCCGCCGGGATCAGACGGCCAACGATGACGTTTTCCTTCAGACCGATCAGCGAATCCTTCTTTCCTTCGACTGCCGCCTGCGTCAGCACGCGGGTGGTTTCCTGGAACGAAGCGGCCGAAATGAACGAACGCGTCTGCAAGCTGGCCTTGGTGATGCCAAGGAGGATCGGCTTGCCCACGGCCGGTGCCAGGCCCGGGGCCAGCTTGCCGTTGACTTCGTTCATTTCCTCATAGTCCAGCTGTTCGCCGGCGAGCAGCGTGGTGTCGCCGCCATCGGTGATCTCAACCTTCTGCAGCATCTGGCGAACGATCACCTCGATGTGCTTGTCGTTGATCTTCACGCCCTGCAAGCGATAGACTTCCTGGATTTCCGAGCAGAGATATTCGGCCAGCGCTTCCACGCCGAGCACTTCGAGAATATCGTGCGGATTGGGCGAGCCCGAAATCAGGTTATCGCCCTTCTTGACCCAGTCGCCTTCCTGAACATCGATCACCTTCGACTTGGGAATCAGGTATTCAACCGGTTCGCCTTCCTCGGGGATGATCGCGATCTTGCGCTTCGCCTTGTAGTCGCGGACGAATTCGATCCGGCCCGAGATCTTCGCGATAACCGCGTTGTCCTTCGGGATGCGGGCTTCGAACAGTTCGGCAACGCGCGGCAGACCGCCGGTGATGTCGCGAGTCTTGGCGGCTTCGCGGCTGGCACGGGCCAGAACGTCACCGGCTTCGACCTGCTGGCCGTCTTCAACCGAAAGCGTCGTACCCGGAGCCAGAAGATAGCGTGCGGCTTCGCCCGACTGATCGTCAAGCAAGGTCAGGCGCGGACGGAGGTCGTCCTTCTTGGCCCGGCTCGTCATGCGGTTTTCGGTCACGACGCGGCTGGTCATGCCGGTCGCTTCGTCGCTCCGCTCTTCCATGGTCCGGCCTTCGATCAGGTCCTGGAACTTCACCACGCCGGTCGATTCGGTGATGATCGGCAGGGTGAACGGATCCCATTCAGCCAGACGATCGCCTTCGCTCACCTTGCCGCCGTCCTTGTGCAGCAGGTGGGTACCGTAAGGCACGCGGTGGATGGCGCGTTCGCGGCCATCATTGTCGATCAGCACGATTTCGCCGTTGCGGGCAAGGCTGAGCAGACGGCCGCGCTTGTCAACGATGGTCGGAATGTCGCGGTACTGGACCGTGCCATTGCTGATCGCTTCAAGGTGCGAGGTTTCGTTCACCTGCGCCGCGCCGCCGATGTGGAAGGTACGCATGGTCAGCTGCGTGCCCGGTTCACCGATCGACTGGGCGGCGATGACGCCAACCGCTTCACCGATGTTCACCGGCGTACCGCGCGCAAGGTCGCGGCCATAGCAGGTGGCGCAAACGCCCTGTTCGGCTTCGCAGATCAGCGGCGAGCGGATCTTCACGGCCTGGACGCCGGTAGCCTCGACCAGGGCGGTCGCAGCTTCGTCAAGCAGCGTGTCCTTGGCGACGACGACATTGCCTTCCTTGTCGGAAATGTCTTCGGCCAGGGTACGGCCAAGGATGCGTTCGCCCAGCGATGCGATCACCGAACCGCCCTGAACGATGGCGCGCATTTCCAGCGCCCGTTCGGTGCCGCAATCGTCGATCACGACCACGCAGTCCTGCGAAACGTCGACGAGACGGCGGGTCAGGTAACCCGAGTTCGCCGTCTTGAGCGCAGTATCCGCCAGACCCTTGCGGGCGCCGTG
>JBJTLW010000034.1:0-18451 GCA_046063225.1 Novosphingobium sp.
GCGTTGACCTTCAGCCAGGACAGCAGGCGGATCGCATCGCGCGCCGAAGCCAGGGTGAATTCGGTGGCGAGGAGCACCACGTTCACGTCCGCCATCAGGTGCGGGAAGTTGATCAGCATGTTGCGCGGCAGATCGATCACCGTCATTTCGAACGCCTGGCGGAATTCTTCCTCCAGCTGCACGAAGGCGGTGCCGTCGGTCATCAGCGGTGCGTTGATCGGCGCTTCGGCCGAAAGGATCGACAGGTTGTCGTTGGCGCGGATCATGGCGCGTTCGATGAACAGACCGTCGATGCGGCTCGGGTTCTCGATCGCGTCGGTCAGGCCGCGGCCCGGTTCGAGATCGAGGCTGAGCGCACCCGTGCCGAAGTGCACGTCGAGGTCGAGCAGCGCCGTCGGCATCTTGTGGTCGGTCGAGAACAGCCACGACAGCGAGGTTGCCAGCAGCGAAGCACCGACGCCGCCGCGCGTCCCGACGATGGCCGTCGAGATGTGGCGCTTGGCGCTGGCTCCGTCCGCATGGCGCGGCGCCGAGAACACGGCCTGAGCCTGGATCAGCGCATCGCGCAGCTGGCCGGGCTGAAGCGGCTTCAGCAGATAGTCGTGGATCCCGCTGGCAACGAGGTCGCGATAAAGGCGCACGTCGTTGACCTGGCCGACCGCGATCACCACCGTGCCGGGTTCGCAAACCTCGGCCAGGGCGTTGATGTCGTTAAGCGGATCGCCGCTTTCCGACAGGTCGACCATCAGGATGTTCGGGCTGGCCGAGATCGAGAGCGACTGGACGGCGTTGCGAAGGCCACCCTTGTTGCACTTTTCCGGCTGCCAGCCCATTTCGATCACGACCGGGCGCAGGACTTCCAGCGCGGCCTCGTCGCACAAGTAGGCGGCAAAGGGATCCCGGTTGCCCGGCATCGTTGCTTTCCATGGCGCGTTCATGGCTTAGTTGCCCTCCTTGCTCGACTGCTGCTTGACGGTCACACCGCCGCCGCCGGTCGGCTGAGCCTGGCGGAAGCTGTCGATGGCCTTGTTCGAGCTCATCACGGTGGTGATGCCCGAGCTGTTGGTGCCCTTCACGAGGTCTTCGGGGTTGGCGACCATGGCCGCCATGTTGCCGTTGACCGCGCAGCCGTAGCCGCTCGCCGTGGCGTTGTGCATGTTGGTGTCGGACTTGGTGCCCCAGTCCGGGCAGCCCTGCACCGAGGCCGTGCTGCGCGAGACGACCACGCGCACCGTGCCCGGATTGACGTAACCCGGCGTCGTCGGTGCATCGCCGTTCAGCAGCATGCCGAAACGTGCCGCCACGGCTTCAACCGAGGAGCGGCTTGCCGAAGAGCCCGTGGGGTCATCGACGGTGATCTTGTCGCCGTAACGCAGGTCAAGCGCTTCGAACCAGCCGGCGAGGCGGCGGGCTTCCGACGGCGCGAGACCGCCACCGTTCGACGTGAGGTCGAGCGTGTAGTTGGTGCGCTGGACGATCGGCTGGTGAACGCTTTCCAGGGTGCGGTTGATCGGCACGCCGGGGCTGGTGCAGCCGGCCAGGCCGGTCGTGGCCAAAGCGATGACAAGGGCGGCAGAAGCCTTGCGATGGAAGATCTTGGTCATGGTGTTCACCTTCCTCAATTCAGCGAAAAGCCGGGACGGGCATCAGCGCCGGCGTCAGCCGTCTTTCCGGACTTCTTGGGCTTGCTGGCCGGCGTTTCCGGTTCGAGAAGTTCGCCAACCTTGGGCGCGACATTGGCGTCAGGCACCTGGGTCGGCTTCGGGCGGTCGCCGCCATTCTTGCCGTCGGACTGGATGTTGCCGAGGATCTGCTGGCCAAGGTTCGGGATCTGGTATCCGTCGGTCGGCAGCTTGATGTCGTTGGCGTTCACCGGGTTCACCAGATACGGCGTCACCACGATGACCAGTTCGGTCTGACCCTTGCGGAAGTCGTTCGAGCGGAACAGCGAGCCAAGGATTGGCACGTCACCGACGCCCGGCGCCTTGTCGATGGTCGACTGGGCGTTGTTGCTCATCAGGCCGGCGATCATGAAGCTCTGGCCGGAGCCGAGTTCCACGGTGGTTTCCGCGCGGCGGATGGTGAGCGCCGGGATCTGGAAGCCGTTCAGCGTAACCGCGCCTTCCGACGACAGTTCGGACACTTCCGGACGGACGCGGATCGAGATGCGGCCATTGGCGAGAACCGTCGGCGTATAGGCCAGGCTGACACCGAAGCGCTTGTATTCGACCGAGGTCGAACCCAGGCCCTGGCTGATCGGAATGGGGTATTCACCGCCGGCCAGGAAGTCTGCGGTTTCGCCCGAAAGCGCCGTCAGGTTCGGATTGGCAAGCGTGGTGATGAGGCCATCGCGTTCGGCAAGGTCAAAGGCGGCGCCCAGGTCCATGCCGAGGAAGCGGCCGAAACCGCCCAGCGTGGTCTTTCCGTTGAGGCCGTTGAACTTCACCGAACCCGGAGTCGTTGCGGTGCCCGGCGTAATCGTCAGCGCGCCTTCGCGGCCGGTCGAAACGCCGAACTGGAAGCCACCGGTCGTATCCTTGGTCAGCAGGTTGCCGCCAATGGCGCGCACCAGCGAACGGCTGACTTCGGCGAAGCGCACCTGCAGGTTGACCTGCAGCGGGGTGGCCGTCTTCAGACGCGTGATGACGTTGGTCTGCTTGCCGACAAAGGCTTCGACGAGGCGCTTGGCTTCGGCGGCGTCTTCCGGGGCGCCGACCGTGCCGGTCAGCAGAACCGTGTCGGAACCGATGGTCGCCACGCCGATCTTCGCGTCCGGCATGGCCAGGCGCAGCATCGAATCAACGCTGTCGAGGTTCGAATTGACCCGGACGTTGGCAGACCAGATGATCTGGCCGGCAGCATTGCTGGCATAGATCGTCGTCACGCCGCCGCTTCTGCCCATCAGGTAGAGCTGGCTGGCCGACTTGATCTGCACGTCGGCGATCTTTTCGTCCGCCACGAAGACATCAGCCATGCGTCCCGGGACGCTGATCAGCTGACCGCGGCCGATCGACAGCGGGATGTCCAGCGAAGGGCGGGTCACCGACTGGGCCTGGGCAGGGGTGGCGGGCGTCATGGCCAGCGGCACCGAGACACAGGCAGCGGTAAGCAGGGTGGTAATCAGGCGTTTCATGGTCTTGCCCCTCGAAAGCGCTGCGTTCTTGCGGATTGCGATCGTCGCCATGGCTTATTTACCGATCTCTTCAGCGGTGGTGATCTTGCCGCGGGTTACGCGGACCACCGGACCGACACGGACGAACGGGTTGCCGGCTGCCGGGCCGACAGGGCCGGCTGGCATCATCGGACGGGCACCGGCGACGTTGCGTGCCGTCGGCATGCTCGAACGCTGGAAGCGGGACACGTCGCCACCGGTCGAGAACGAGCCCTTGCTTTCGTCAGGACGGTTCATCGCCATGGTGAGAATGCGTTCTTCTTCTTCCTTGCTCGCGCCCTGCGGGACCTTGACGGCGCCGCTGGCGACCAGGCGTTCCAGTTCGGCCTGGTTGTCAGCAATCGAGCGCAGCGCGAGGCTGAGCGTGCCGATGGTTTCCGCGACCGAGATCTTTTCGGCGATCTTCGGCGTCACTTCGAGCGTCACCGTGCGGAATTCGCGGACAACCGTCTTGCCGTCGACAACTTCGCTGTCGGTGGCCTGGTCGGTGGCGAGAACGCGCAGGTTCTTCAGGATGGTTTCGGTGGCCTTCAGCGCCTGGCCTTCGTCAGCACCGCGAACGGTCTGCGTCAGCATCAGGTCGATGTGGTCGCCCGGGAAGATGAAGCCGGCAACACCGGTGCGGGCCGACACGTTGATCGTGATGGCGCGCATGCCGGCACCCAGAGCCGCAGCAAGGAAGCCGCGATCGCCGGGCTTGACCAGTGCGCCCTGGGTAAGGGGCTGGCCGGCCGTGGTCGGGTAACGGACAACCGTTCCCAGCAGCTTGGCCATGTCCGCTTCGCCTTCGACGAAGTAGGCATCCTGGACCATGTCCTTGGGCCAGAGCTGGAAGCTGATCGAATCGGCCGTGATGATCGTGCCGACTGGCAGGGCCCGCTGTGCGACAAGCACCTTGGGTCCTTGCGGTACGGCCGGCTGAGCGGCGTCCGCCTTGGGCGCGGATGCGCCGGCGAAAAGGCTACGAGCAGCCAGTGCCGTTCCGATCGCAATGACCAGTGCACCAACCAGCAGCAGGAGTTTCTTCTTGTCCATGGCTTTTCAAGGCCCCCTTGGGAATTCCCGGATACGATCCTAAGAATGGTTCCAATTGGTTAAAATCAGGTTCACCCTGCCGCATTCGCCGCCAGCATCGGCAGGCTCTTGTCCACAAGGGTGAGCAGGCCGGCGCTCGCGATCGCGATGCCGTAAGGAATGGCAGCCTGGCCCTGCTTGCGAAGGGCCATGCGCCAGGCGGCGATTGCAATGGTCAGGACGCCGCCAAGCAGAGCCATGACAATTACAAGGAAAAGGAAGTCTGCGGGCAGCACCCAGAGCGCCAGCGCGGTCAGCAGCTTGACGTCACCGCCGCCCATCATGCGCATGGCGAACAGCCCGGCGGTAACCACGAAGGTTGCCAGCGCCAGACCGAGCTGGATGCCGACACCCGGCCACAGCGAAAGGCCGCTGGCCCACCAGAAGGCCGGTGCCGCAAGCGCGACGCCTGCGTTCAGCCAGTTATCGATCTGGCGGCGCTTGATGTCGGTAAAGGCGGCAAACAGCAGCGCAATTGCCAATGCGCCGATCAGGCCATAGGAAAGTACTTCGCTGCGCAAGGCTGAGCCCCCCGGATATGTGAACCCCACTGTTCGGATCCGGGTCTAGCCATCAGTGATTACCAAATAGTAACCAGAGGCCTGAGCATGGAATTAGGGATGCATACGAGGTGAGCGGTACCGGCCCGCAAACCTTCGATGGTCGCGAAATTCCGCACAATGCCAGCGAAACCAGGTGGATGGCGGCAGACGGCCATGAAATCCGCCGGATCGACTGGCCCTGCGCTGGTGCCTGCCGGGGATCGATCCTGTATTTTCCCGGACGCGGGGATTTTTACGAAAAATACCTTGAAACCCTCAACTACTGGAATTCACGGGGCTGGCGGGTAACCGCGGCCGACTGGCGCGGGCAGGCCGGATCGGGCCGGCTGGGCGCCGATGCGGTGACGGGTCACGTGCGCGATTTCTCGGTCTGGACCGATGATCTGGCCGCCTTCTGGAAGGACTGGAAGGCCAGCGTGCCGGGGCCGCACGTGCTGGCGGCCCATTCGATGGGCGGGCATATCGTGCTGCGGGCTCTGGCGGAGCGGCGGGTCGATCCTGACGCCATGGTGCTATCCGCGCCGATGCTGGGCTTCCACACCTATGGCCTGCCGCTGCCGCTGCTTCATGCCGTCGCCCGGCTGATGTGCAAGCTGGGCGATCGGCGGCGGCCCGCCTGGAAGTGGAGCGAAAAGCCGGGGCAGGTGCCCGCCGGGCGCGATGCCCTGCTGACCCACGACGCGCGCCGCTATGAAGACGAAATGGTCTGGCGCGAAAAGCGGCCCGAACTGGTCATGGGGCCGGGATCGTGGGGCTGGGTGGAACGTGCCTATGCATCAACCATGGCGCTGTTCCGGCCG
Source organism: Novosphingobium sp. (assembly GCA_046063225.1). Taxonomy (GTDB): domain Bacteria; phylum Pseudomonadota; class Alphaproteobacteria; order Sphingomonadales; family Sphingomonadaceae; genus Novosphingobium. The sequence goes on from JBJTLW010000034.1 coordinate 5,610, forward strand.
GGCAATCTGGAAGCCGTGAGGGCGCCGGTGTTCATCGTCGGCACCGAGAAGGACATGCTGGTGAGCGCCAGGGCCATTCACCAGGCCGCAGAGCGCCTGCCGGACTGCGAATTGCACATGTACGGCGAAGAGGCGCGGCACGAAATCCTGCGCGAGGTGGATGCGTTACGTGATCAGGTGCTTGCCCGGATTGACGATTTCCTTGATCGCAAGGCACCGCTGAAGGCTGAATGGCGGTGACGGCGCGATTTGACATGGCCATTGTCGGCGCGGGGATGGCGGGTGCCAGCCTGGCGGCGGAACTGGGCGCTGCGGGGGCGCGGGTGCTGCTGCTCGAAGCGGAAGACCGGCCCGGCTATCACTCGACCGGCCGGTCGGCGGCGTTCTGGACCGAAAGCTATGGCGGGGCAGGGGTGCAGCCGCTGACCACGGCATCGGGGCCATACTTGCGCGCGGGCGGCTTTCTCAAGGAGCGCGGCGCGCTGACCATTGCCCGCAGCGCCGATGCCGCCGATCTGGAAACCTTCGCGCGCGAATTCGAAGCGCTGGGCGTTCGCGTCGACATGCTGGAACGTGCCGCGCTCGAACGGCGCATCCCCGGCCTGCTGCCGGACTGGACCATCGGCGCGCTGGAGCCCGATTGCAGCGATATCGACGTTGCCGGCCTGCATCAGGACTATCTTGCCCGCGCGGGACGGGGCGGGGCCGAACTGTGGGTGCGCGCCGCTTTCAGCGGGGCCGAACCGCACGGCGATGGCTGGCGCGTGCACTGCGCCGATGGTCGCAGCGCGCAGGCCGGCATCCTGATCAATGCCGCTGGCGCCTGGGCAGACGAGGTGGCGGCCATGGCGGGCGTTCCGCCCTTGGGGTTCCGGCCCTATCTGCGTACGATTGCCCAGATCAGGACAGTGCCCCAACCGCCCGTCGACCTGCCGCTGGTGCTCGACATGCGCGAAACGTTTTATTTCAAGCCAGAGGCGGGCAAGGTCTGGCTATCCCCGCACGATGAAGTGCCAAGCCTGCCTTGCGATGTCGCGCCAGAAGAGCTGGGCGTGGCCCAAGCCATCGACAGAATGCAAAAGGTTGTAAACTGGACGGTGGAGCGGGTGGAGCACAAATGGGCCGGTCTGCGCACTTTCGCGCCTGATCGGCTGCCCGTCTATGGGTTCGATCCGGATCATCTGCGCTTCTTCTGGTTCGCCGGACAGGGCGGTTTCGGCATCCAGACCGCCCCGGCAGCAGCCGTGCTTGCCGCCGGCCTGATCGGCGCAGGAACCCTGGGAGAGCTTGATCCGACGCCCTATCTGCCTGCCAGATTCCGCTAGAAATCCCGGCATTTGCGCTTACTTTCCGCCTCAGGGCAACCACCTGGAGAAGGGAAGCAAAAATGGCACATCGTTTTGAAATCCGTCAGAACAAGGCCGGCGAATATGTCGCCTATTTCTGCCACAACAGCGAAACGATTTTCTGGACCGAAGGCTACAAAAGCAAGGCCAGCGCGCAGAATGCGATTGAATCGATCCAGAAGAACGGCCCCGGCGCGCCGGTTGAGGACAAGTCCTGATCGGGCCATCGTTCAGCCTGTTGAAAGCCGCAAAACCATAGCCCTGCCGGCAAGACTTTGGCGAATGCCGGATTCGCCCGCACGGTGCGGGGGCGCGGCCACTTTGCGCAAAGTCAGGGGAATTTGCCCATGAATATCGGGTCCATTGGTAAGGTTGCGGCCTCGCTTGCCGCGTTCACGATGGTTGCATCTCCGGCGCTTGCAGTCGTGCCGGCCAGCCGGTCCGGCCATGCGGTTGCACCCGCCTCGCTTCCGGGCGATGTGGCGCAGGACAGAGGCTGGGGTCGCGGCGGCTGGGGAGGCGGCTGGAACGGCGGCGGATGGGGTGGCGGGCGCCGCCATCACGACGGCGTCGATGCCGGTGATGTCCTTGCCGGCGTCTTCGTGTTCGGCACGATTGCCGCCATCGCTTCGGCTGCCAGCAAGTCCAGCAAGGACAAGCGCGAACGCGAAGAACGGTCGCGTCCCTATGACAACGATGGCTGGCGCTATGGTGACGAGCCGCGCCGCGACAACGGACCGGCCGATTATGGCCGCACGTCCTCGCTCGACACTGCGGTCGACAGCTGCGTGGGTGAGGTCGAACGCGGCACGAACCGGGTCGATACGGTCGATGCCGTGAACCGCGATGGCAGCGGCTGGCGCGTCGAAGGGCGTACCCGCGCGGGCACGCCGTTCAACTGTTCGGTCGATGGTGATGGCCGCATCAAGGGCTTTTCGGTGGAAACCGCGCAGCTGCGCAACTGATCAGTTCCTGTTGTTCTGATCCTGGCGCTGTCGGCTTCCATAGGCCGGCAGCGCCAGTTTCTTGCGGATCGCCAGCCCGCGCAGGGCAAATCCGGCGATCATCGCCAGCGGCCAGGCAATACCCCGGCCCAGCCCGGCCAGCGCCGCTGCCAGAGACGCAGAAAGCGCTGCAGCCGTGACGTAAAGTTCCGGCCGCATCAGGATCGACGGCCTTCCGGCAATGACGTCACGGATTATGCCGCCGACACAACCGGTGATGACGCCCATCAGCACGGCGGGCACGGCCGGCACGCCATAGGCCAGCGATTTTGCCGTCCCGATCACCGAATAGGCGGCAAGGCCCGCCGCATCGGCCCAGTCGAGAAGTTCGCCGTCCCACCAGCGCGTCGGCGTGAACCAGGCAACGATTGCCGTTCCCAGGCAAACCGGCGCGACCCAGGGATCGTGAATCCAGAACACCGGCGTGCCGATCAGCAGATCGCGCACCGAACCGCCGCCCACCCCGGTGATCAGCGCGAAAAAGGCCATGGTAACGAAGGTTTGCCGCAGCTTTGCCGCCAGCAGCGCGCCGGTAAGCGCGAATACGGCGATACCGGCCAGATCAAGCGCCGATGGGATCGCGCCGAGCGGGATTGCCGGCGGGTTCATTCGCCATCATCCATCTTCAGGCTGAACGGGACAGGCGTTCTATCGCCAGCCATGGCCGGCGCTGTGCCGGATAGAGAAAAGGTCACGTCGGGTAAGCGGATCATGCTTGAAACATAGGGCGAAGCATCGAAGAATCCAGCAATTGACTGTCCGCGCATGACGCAATGGCTAAAACGTGGTCCATGCGATTTGACAATCGCGCCGCGTAGTGCTTTGTGATCCACGTTATATCATAAAAATGGGAGAGATACGGTGCGCGATTTCGCGACGGTTGATTTCTACACGGACACGGCGCTCGTCGAGGAAACGCACGAGTATTTCCACTGGCTGCGCGATCAGGCACCGGTGCTGAAGCTGCCGGGACGCAACGTCTATGCCGTCACCGGCTTTGACGAGACCATCCAGCTGGCGCTTGATACCGAGCACTTCAGCACGATCAATTCGGTGATCGGCGCCGAGGTGAAGCTGCCGTTTACGCCCAAGGGCGATGACATTACCACCGAACTGGAAGCCGCGCGGGGCAAGATCGAGTTTTCCGACCAGATCACCTCGCAGCAGGGCAAGCGCCATTCCGACCTGCGATCGATCCTTGCGCGCCTGTTCACGCCAAGCCGCCTGCGCGAGCTTGAGCCTGCGCTGCGCCAGACGGCGGACAGCCTGATCGATGAATGGATTGCCGATGGAAAGCTGGAAGTCGCCACGCAATATGGCGGCCCCTATGCCACGCTGGTGATCGCCGACGTGCTGGGCCTGCCGGTTGACATGCGCAACCGGTTCCGCAGATTGCTGGAAGGCACGGTCCCGGTAAAGATCGGCGCGACGCGCGAAGAAATGATGAAGAACCCGCTGGTGCAACTGGGCAAGGATCTGTTCACGCTGCTTGCCCGGCGGCGGCTTGCCAACCATCCGCTGATGGCGCCCTTTGCCCGCCTGCTGGGCAAGCGCGAGGACGTGCTCAACGATGTCGCCACCGCGCGCTTTCCCGATGGCGCGAAGCCGACCCTGGTGGACATTACCGCGCTGTCCGCCTTCCTGTTCGGTGCCGGGCAGGACACCACGAACCGCCTGCTCTGCGCCTGCCTGAAGGTCATTGCGGAAAGACCGGATGTGCAGCAGGCCCTGCGCGATGATCCCAGGCGCATCCCCGATTTCATCGAGGAATGCCTGCGTCTGGACGGCGCGGTAAAAAGCGGCGGGCGCATCTGCCAGAAATCGACAACGCTGGGCGGGATGGAAATCAAGGCAGGATCGGTGATGATGTATTCACCGCTGGCCGCCAACCGCGATCCCCGGCGCTTTGATAATCCGGACGAATTCATGCTCGACCGGCCGAAAGTCCGCGAACACGTGGCCTTTGGCCGCGGCGCGCACACCTGCATCGGCGCACCGCTGGCCCGGCGTGAGGTGACCGTCAGCCTTGAACGGCTGCTGGCCCGCATGGGAAATATCCGCCTGTCCGAAGCGCACCACGGGCCGCCCGGCGCTCGCCGTTTTACGCATGAGCCAACCTATGTGCTCAACGCGCTGCACGATCTCCACATCGAATTCGATCCCATCGCTGGCTGAGGCTGTCATCATGTCGAACATCACCGCTGAATCCGATTTCTTCACCGACAAGGAAGTGCTTCTCGATCCCTATGGCTATTTCGAGAAGATCCGCGAGCATGGCCCGGTTTACCGCATGCCCGGCCGCGACGTGGTGATCGTCACCGGCTTTGAGGAAGGCGTTTCGGTGCTGCTCAACAGCAACGACTTCTCCTCGATCATCAATCCCGAACCACTCGCCCCGCTGACTTTCGAGCCCGAGGGTGAGGACATTTCCGCACAGATCGCGGCGGCCAGGCCGGCGAACCCGGCGCTGGAACTGCTGGTGACCTATGATGGTGACAGGCACACCGCCGCCCGGCACCTGCTCAACCCGGTGTTCAAGCCATCGCGCCTCAAGGCGAATGAGGCTTTCATGCGCGACTATGCGGAAGAAATGGTCCGCGACGTTGTGGCCAAGGGCAGCTGCGAGCTGATCGGCGAAGTGGCGACGCCTTACGTCACCATGGTCATTGCCGATCTGCTGGGCGTTCCGGAAGAGGATCGCGCCAAATTTCGCGAGGTTATCGATGCCGGGCCGCCGCCGGGCAACATGGATACGGCGGAGCAGGACCAGCAGGCACCGAAAGGCAGCCAGGCGCTGATGTTCATGGCCGGCTATTTCTTCCAGTACCTCACCGAACGCCGCGCCAATCCGCGCGACGATCTGATGACCGAGCTGGCCAATGCCACCTATCCGGACGGCTCGATTGCCGAACTGGGCGAGGCGGTGAAATCGGCCATGTTCCTTTTTGCTGCCGGGCAGGACACCTCGGCCAAACTGCTCGGCAATGCGATGCGCTTCCTGTGCGAACGGCAGGACATTCAGCAGCAATTGCGTGAAGATCGCACCTTGATCCTCGATTTCATCGAAGAAATGATGCGGGTTGAAGGATCGACCAAGGCCACCTTCCGCCTGTCAAAGCGCCGCACGAAGATTGGCGATGTGGAAATTCCGGCCGGCCAGCGCGTGGTCATCGCGCTTCCCGCAGCCAACCGCGATCCGCGTCGATGGGAGAACCCGCAGGAGTTCCGCCTCAGCCGCCCGCGCATCAAGGAACACATCGGCTTTGGGCGCGGGGCGCACACCTGCGTCGGGGCGCCCTTGGCCCGGGTGGAAGTGGCGGCGATCCTCAACAGCTTCCTCGATCACACCCGCAGCTTTGACCTGGCCGAAGCGCAGCATGGCCCCAAGGGCAATCGCACCGTCAAATACGAGGCGAGCTACATCATTCGCGGGATCGAAAGCCTTTACGTGGAATTCGATCCTGCCTGATCAGCGCTGGCGGCGGCGCCGGCGGAACAGCAGCGCCGCCCCCATGATCGAGGTCGCCAGCGCCAGCGCGCCGAGCGTCCAGACCCACGGATTGTGGGGGTTTTCCCGCTCGCTCATGTCCATGATGTGCAGGCCCCATAGGAAATCATAGGTCCGCCACCAGCGGGTGCGGACAGCAAGCACCTCGCCGCTTTCCGCATCGATATAGAAGCGCGTATCGTCGGCAAAGCTGGCCTGCCAGGACGGGCGCGGGCGGCGCAGATCGAACGGCGCGGCATCCTTGCCGAAGAACCGCACGGCAATGAGCGGTTGCGGTCCGCTGTAGGCGGCAAGCGCGATACGGCGCGCCTCTGCCTCGTCGACAGTGCCGATCGCCTGCCCGCTGCGCGCATCATAGCGGCGCACGGTCTTGTCAGCCCCGGTGACGACCCACACGGATCGACCGGCTTCGTCGAGCAGCGACAGCTTGGCAATTGGGCCTTGCGCCTGCGGTGCAACCAGCCCTGCCGGATCGACGGGCCGCGCCGGGCGGCGCAGATGCTCGCCCCGAACCTCTTCGATGGGCTTGGCGGCCATGAACAGGCCACTGACCAGCCACAGCACAATGGGAATGGCGACGATCCACCCCAGCCAGATATGCCAGCGCGCAAAGCGTTGCATGAGAGTGCGGCGCATCATGGTGCGTGTCTGCACCAAGGCCGGGGCAATGGCCAGCCCCGCCGGTCAGGTTCCCAGCAGCGAAATCGAAGCGCGTCCCTTGCCCCAGACCTCAAGGTAAAGTCCGCGCCCCGCCGCCGTCAGCGAGCCGGTGCGAACGTCGTCGATATTGGCGCGGATCAGCAGGTTGCCTTCGCGCTTTTCATCGATGGCGCGGCTGATCTTGACCATCAGCTCCTTGTAGTCCTTCGTGAAATTCTGGGCGAGCGCATCGGCGATGGTGCGGGAAATGCCAGGCGTGTTGGCCAGCTTCAGCAGCAGGTTCGCGCCGACATCATCGGTTACGCCGGTCACTTCGACATCGGTGAAATTCACCTGCTGGGTGTTGGGCGGATTGACCGGCAGCCCGGTCAGCCAGATGGTGCCGTGCGACGGACTTTTGGGTTTATCGGCGGCCGTCGCGGTGAATGTCAGGCCCACGGCAATGCGGCCGTTGTCAGTGCCGTAGATCGTCGCCTTTTCGAACTGGGCCGTCACCTTGCCATAGCCCGGCACGTCGAAAGGCTGGGCCGCGCGCTTGACCAGCGCCTTCATGATGACCGGCTCAAGCTCGGCATAGTCGGCCACCACCGGGATGTAGAAGCTGAGCTCGTCGTGTTGCCCCTGCATCGGGCGAACGGCCGGCAGCGGCGTGCGCTGCGGATCTTGCGGGCGGTTGCCGACAAAGGTCTCGGTCAGGGCCTTCATGCCCAGGTTCAGCACCAGTCGGCGGTTCTGAACGCTGTAGCCGCCGTAATGCAGTTCCTGCGGGGTGATCCGCATCCACACGGGCGGGTTGTCCTTGTTCAGCCGCAGCGAGGTAAAGGCCTCGCCCCAGGCCTTGTCGACTTCCTTGCGGAAATTGACCTGCGCGATTTCGCGCGCGACGGTGCCTTCCAGCTTGCGCACGACGCCCGCCAGCTTGGCATCGGCCTTGTTGGTCAGCTCTACCCGCTTGCCCAGGATGGTGAACGAAGGTTCGTTGGTCCAGTCGTAGCTGATGTCCACCTTGCCGCGCAGCGACCAGTCGGGTGCAACGTCAAGGTTGATCAGGGCGCGCACCTTCGCATCGGCGGTCGCGGTTTCGTTGATCAGGCCGCCGACGTTCTTCGCGTGGATCACGGCGTGGATCGGCATGGTGACGACAAAGGTGCGGCCGCTGCCCGATATCTGCATTTTGCCGCGCGTTACCTGCCCGACAAGGCGGCACTTGAGCGTCGGTGTCTTGATCTTGACGATCAGCACCTTGACCTTCTTCGGCGCGGCGCAGACCTGATCGGGCTTGTCGATCGTCCAGAGCCTGCGCGGCACCTCCCGTTCCAGCGCGGCATCAAGCGCGGCGAGGTTGGCCGAGATCGGCACGGCAATGACCGAACTTTGCGGCTCGATCCTGATTTCATTGGTCGCGCGCGGCGGTGCGCTTCCGGTCGATGCGGAATTGCAGCCAGACAGGAGCAGAGCGCCCGCCCCGGCAATCATGGTTGCGATGGTGAGAATTTTGCGCATGGCCGCCCCCGGTCACGGTCAATATGACCGCGATCGGGCTAACTTGTCATGCGCTAAATTGTTCCTGCCGCTCCGCGCGCAAAGCCGGCCGGATCGGCGATCAGCCTTCGTCTTCGACGTGTTCCTGCACGCGTTCCAGAAGCATCTGGATGCGGGCGGCGGCTTCGGTGAAGGTGACGATTTCCTCGCGGTTGTTGCTCATCCGCGCTTCCTTGGCGGCCTCGAGATAGCCTTCCATGTCGGCGTCGAGCGCGTCGACGAGGATTTCGAGTTCGTCCTGCGAGAACTGCAGCGACACGGTCTTGGCCATCGGGATATTCCTTGATTCGAAACGGGGGCATCGCAGCGCGATTGCCAGTCGTCCCGCGCTTGCCACGAGCGGGCATGGCCCGCAACGTCGAAATGGCCATACCGTGCAGCTTTTCCTGCGTACTGGGGCGTCGCTATTCGTTGACTTCGAAAACGATGTGCGGCCAGCGCGCGATCAGGCGCGCGGCCCATTTTTCGACGTTCCAGGGAATGACCTCTTCGTCGAAATAGTGAAGCCGCTGCCCCTGCAGATCGTAGAGATGCACCGCGTCGGCCGTTTCGCTTTCCTTGACGAGTCGGAGCCGGCCGATCTGCGAGGGGTGGATGCGGCCATGATCGCCTTCGTGCCCGCGCGTGCGGTTCTGCCACCAGACCAGCTCGCCAGTTTGCGGATCGATGCGCGATCCCCGGCGCGTATTGGCCAGCAGATGCGAAAGCGCCATGACCGTTGCCAGAATGCCGATCAGAGCTGCAACCGGGACCAGCCAGGGCGCGCATTCACCGCCTTCGCTGCAATTGGTCTGTGGGTCTATGGTCAGTCCGCCATAGAGGAAGACCGAACCCAACAGGAGCAGAGCCCAGAAGCGCAGATCGAACCGCCCGCATCTTTCGTAAGTGTAGGTATCCGGCAATGGATCGGCGTGGTCCATGGCGTGCACTTAGCAGCCGATCGTTACCGTTCTGCTATCATGCACAGGAGCGCAAGCGACAGTCCATATCCGACAATGGCGGAGGCGCCATAGCCAACAAGCGGCTGCGGATAGGCGCCGACAAGCCCGGCAATTGCGAAGCCTGACATGGCACCGGTGAGCGCCAAGGCAGGGGCCAGACGATGCCGACCGCTGCGGGCCAGAACCGCTGTCGGCGCGATGATCGCTGTGAGCAAGCCGGCGATCTCAAGCAGGCCCAGAAGCGGGTGGGCCGCCCAGGCATCGCCAATCGCGGTTTCGACAAAAGGCAGGCCATTGAGAGGATCTGGCCGCCGCGCCGTCAACACCAGCCCCAACAGCGCCAGTATCGCTAGCGCCCCGCTGCCCTTGTCGCGTCGGGTCAGGCCAGCCGCGGCCAGCGCGCAGAACACGGCCAGCGCCGATGCCGCGTCGGGCTGTGCCCAGATCAGGGCTGTCAACGCTGCAACGGCGGCGATGGCGAGGGCTGGAGGCTGCCGATTCAGGACCACGCAAAGCGACGGGATCACCAGCATGCCGACATGCACAACGAGTGGACCAGCGGCCAGCCAGCGATGGACGCCTTGGACATCAGGGCCAAAGATCAGCGAGGCGGCCAGCAGGGCGAGTGCCGCAAGGATCACCGCCGTTTCCGCGCCTTTTCGCATTGCGCCGGACGCCAGAACGATGAGCAGCGCTGCCACGGCAAGCGCCGCGGCGTTGAGCGCCGAATAGGTTCCGGGCGCCTGTCCGATCAGAAAGCCGGCAATTCCGGCTCCTACCGCGAAAGCCAGCGCCGCAACCGCGATCAGACGGGTGCGAAGGCCAACGAACGGATCGCCAGCCCTGGGCATATCAGACGTGGATCGGCTTGCCGGTTACCGCCATGGCGGCTTCCTTGATCGCTTCCGAATGCGTCGGATGGGCGTGACAGGTGTAGGCGATGTCTTCACTCGTCGCGCCGAATTCCATGGCCTGTGCCGCCTGGGCAATCATCGTGCCGGCAACCGATGCGATGCACCATACGCCCAGCACCTTGTCCGTACGGGCGTCGGCGATGACCTTCACGAAGCCGTCGGGTTCGTGGTTGGTCTTGGCGCGGCTGTTGGCGAGCATCGGGAACTTGCCGACCTTGATCTCGCCCTTTTCCTTCGCCTGGTCTTCGGTCAGGCCGACACCGGCAATCTCCGGCCAGGTGTAGACGACCGACGGGATCACCGCGTGATTCACGATGCCGGTCTGACCGGCGATGTTTTCGGCAACCGCGATGCCTTCGTCTTCCGCCTTGTGGGCCAGCATCGGGCCCGGGACGACGTCGCCGATGCCCCAGATGCCTGCAACCTTGGTGCGGAAGTCGTGGTCGATCTCGATCTGCCCGCGGGCGTTGACTTCAAGACCCGCCTTGTCGAGCGCAAGACCATCGGTGTTTGGGCGGCGCCCGATCGACACGAGCACGCAATCGGCTTCGAGCGTTTCGGCCGTGCCGCCGGCAGCGGGCTCAAGCGTCAGCGTGGCGCTGTCGCCCTTGACCGCGACCCCGGTCACCTTGGTGCCGAGCTTGAGCGTCATGCCCTGCTTCTTGAAGATCTTGGCCGCTTCCTTGCGCACGTCCATGTCCATGCCGGGCAGCAGCTGGTCGAGGAATTCGACCACGGTCACTTCCGCGCCCAGACGGCGCCATACCGAACCCAGTTCCAGCCCGATCACGCCGCCACCGATGACGACCATCTTCTTGGGCACCTTGGGCAGCTCGAGCGCGCCGGTGCTGTCGACGACGACCTTCTGGTCGACCGTCACGCCGGGCAGCGGCGTGACGTTGGAGCCGGTGGCGATCACGATGTTCTTCGCGCGGTAGCTCTTGCCGCCGACCGAGATGGTGTCGGCGCTTTCGAACGCGGCGTAGCCCTTCAGCCAGTCGACCTTGTTCTTCTTGAACAGGAACTCGATCCCGCCGGTCAGCTGCTTCACCGCGTCCTTGCGCTGGGCGTGCATGGCATCGAGGTCGAGCTTGGGCTCGACGATCACGCCCATCTTGGCCATCGAACCGTTGGCGGCGGCATCGAAGTATTCCGATGCGTGGAGCATCGCCTTCGACGGAATGCAGCCCACGTTGAGGCAGGTTCCGCCCAGCGTTTCGCGCGCTTCGACGCAGGCCGTCTTAAGGCCAAGCTGAGCCGTGCGGATCGCACCGACATAACCGCCGGGGCCCGCGCCGATGAAGATGACGTCGTAATCGTAGTCAGCCATGGGTCTGTCCTCAGAGATCGATCAGCAAGCGGGTGGGGTCTTCGATCGCTTCCTTGATCGTCTTCAGCGCGGTCACCGCCTCGCGTCCGTCGATCAGGCGATGGTCGTAGGACAGCGCCAGGTACATCATCGGGCGGATCACGATCTCGCCATTGCGAACCACCGGGCGATCCTCGATCCGGTGGAGACCCAGCACGGCCGACTGCGGGGGATTGATGATCGGGGTGGACATCAGTCCGCCGAAGATCCCACCGTTGGAAATGGTGAAGGTGCCGCCCTGCATGTCGGCCATGGTCAGCGTGCCTTCCTTGGCGCGCTTGCCCAGATCGCCGATTGCCTTTTCGATGTCGGCAAAGCCCATCTGGTCGACGTTGCGGACCACCGGCACGACCAGCCCGTTGGGGGCCGAAACCGCGACCGACAGGTCGACATAGGGGAAGTAGACGATCTCATCGCCCTGGATCTGGGCGTTGACGCCCGGAATATCCTTCAGCGCAAGGCAGGCAGCCTTGGCGAAGAAGCTCATGAAGCCGAGCTTCACGCCGTGCTTCTTTTCGAAGCTGTCCTTGAACTTCTCGCGCGCGGCCATGACGGCCGACATGTCGCAATCGTTGAAGGTGGTGAGCAGTGCGGCGGTGTCCTGCGCTTCCTTGAGGCGGCGGGCGACCGTCTGGCGCAGACGGGTCATCTTGACCCGTTCCTCGCCGCGGTCGCCAGCCGGAGCGGCGGGAGCTGCAGCGACAGGGGCAGCGGCCGCCGGGGCAGGGGCCGCGGTCTTGGCCTGAGCGGCGGCCAGCACGTCTTCCTTGGTCAGGCGGCCGTCCTTGCCGGTGCCCTTGACCGAAGCCGGGTCGATCCCGTGTTCCAGCACCGCGCGGCGCACGGCGGGAGACAAGGCAGCGGCCGCATCGGCGCTGGCGGCAGCGGCGGCGGGCGCCGCGCTGTCCGAAGCCGGGGCAACCGGAGCTTCCTTGCGTTCGGCAACCGGTTCGGCGCCGGCCGACGGCGAGCCATCCTCGATCGTCGCGATCACCGCGCCGACGGCGACGTTATCGCCGACCTGGGCGGTGTAGTTGCCCATCACGCCGGCAACCGGGGCGGGCACTTCAACCGCGACCTTGTCGGTTTCCAGGCTGGCGATCGGTTCGTCCAGCGCAACCGCTTCGCCCGGCTTCTTGAGCCATTCGCCGATCGTGGCTTCGGACACGGATTCGCCCAGGGTGGGGACTTTGACTTCGGTGGACATGGCTTTTCCTCAGGCCTTCTTGCGGCGGCGGATTTCGTTGCGGACCGAGAGGCCCAGGGCGTTGCCGAGCAGCGCGCCCTGTTCGGCTTCGTGCCGCTTGGCGAGGCCCGTGGCAGGCGATGCGCTGGCCACGCGGCCGGCGTAACGCGGACGGGTAACCTTGCACTTGGCGGCGATCAGCGCTTCTTCGATGAAGGGTTCGACGAAGAACCACGAACCGTTGTTCTTCGGTTCTTCCTGGCACCAGACGACCTCTTCGAGGTTCGGCATCTTCGAGAAGCGCAGCGCCAGCGGTTCACCCGGGAACGGATAGAGCTGTTCGAGCCGGATGATCTGCGTGTCGGTGACTTC
>JBJTLW010000035.1:0-7418 GCA_046063225.1 Novosphingobium sp.
GCCTGCGCGGCGGCGGTGCGCTGCTGCGACTGGAAGGCATATTCATCCATCGCATCGCGGCTGATGCCATAACGCTTGGTCACCACTTCGGCGGTTTGCAGCATCGGCATGTAGGTGGCCGGGTGCATGGCGATCAGCGCCGGATCAAAGCCGATGCGCATGTCCTTGGTCTGGACCATGGAGATCGAATCCTGCCCGCCGGCGGCGACCACGTCCATGCGATCGTGGATCACCTGATGGCTGGCGGCGGCAATTGCCATCAGGCCGGACGAGCACTGACGGTCAATCGTCTGCGCCGATGAGGTAACCGGCAGGCCGGCGCGAAGGGCGACAAGGCGGCCGATGTTCGCTGCCTGCCCGCCCTGCGTCAGGACGCAGCCCCAGGCCACGTCATCGACTTCGCCCGGTTCGATGCCGGCGCGCTCGACAGCGGCGGCAAGCGAAAAGGCGCCAAGGCTCGGCGGCTGGGTGGCGTTGAAGGCGCCGCGATAGGCGCGGCCCATGCCCGTGCGGGCGGCGGAAACGATGACGGCGTCACGCATGGTACAGTTCCTTTGCATACCGGTCCGGGCCTGGGCCGAACCGCAAATCTCTAATCAGCCGTAGTGCTGGAAAATCCATTCGGCGATCAGCGCCGGCTTGGTTTCACCTTCGATCTCGACCGTGGCTTCCACTTTCTGCTGCCACTGGCCGGGGCGCTTCTCTTCGAGTTCAAGCAGCTTGAAGTGTCCGCGCACGCGGCTGCCTGACTTGACGAAGCTGAGGAAGCGCACCTTGTCGAAGCCATAGTTGATCGACATCGCCACCTGCGGCGCGGTGACGGCGGTTTCCATCATGCGCGACAGCATCGACAGGGTGAGGAACCCGTGCGCCACGGTGGTGCCAAGCGGGGTGGCCTTGGCCATTTCCGGGTTCACGTGGATGAACTGGTGGTCTTCGGTATTGTCGGCAAAGGCGTTGATCCGCGCCTGGTCGATGACGATCCATTCGGAGGTTCCGAGCGGTTCGCCGACCTTTGCCACAAGGTCCTGAAGCTTCATGGGGCATGCCTTTCGCTAACGTCGAAAGGCGTGTGTAAACCCAAGAACGGCGCCTGCGCAACGCGCCTTAATTTGCCGCTACGGCACCGGGAATATTGAGCTTGCGCGGGGTGCGAAGCGTGGGCCGATCGGGCGAATCGACTCGGCGCAGGTATGACCAAAGACCGCACTGGATGCCGATCAGCATCAGGATGAAGGCCTGGAAGGCGATGCCGACGAACAGCGAGCCGAGCATGTAGACGAGATGCGCCTGTTGCAGGGCGCTGGCCAGCGGAGCCTGCCACGTGACATCCGGTCCGGCACCGGGTGCGCGCGCCTTCTTTATCCAGCGCGCGCGCAGGCGTTCCATGTGCCAGATGCCCAGAAGCTGGATCCACAGCCACAGGAACAGCCCCGGCCAGCCCTGTTCGCCCAGCATCTCGAAATAGCTGGAGTGATAGGCGCGGGCGGCGTCTTCCACCTGCTGCACTTCTACCGCCGTGTTGTTGCCACCGGCGGTGCTCGCGGCGCGGGTTTCGATGCGCAGGCGGTTGGAGCGGAAGGCATCGAAGCCGCCGCCGAAGGGGTGGTCCTTCACATAGTCGAGCGTCCACATCCACACCGCGACGCGGGTGGAGGCCGATTCGTCGGCCTGGTGGTTCTCGATCGTGTCCATGCGCTTGGTGTAGCTTTCCGGCAGGAACGGGATCGCCACCATGGCAAGAAAGCCCATGACGCCGATGTAGAGGAAGCGGTTCTTCACCGATCGCAGCGACAGCAGGAACAGCAGGGCCAGACACAGCAGCCCGGTTCGCGCCTGCGTGCCCACCGGCATCATGATGCAGGCAAAGGTCAGGGCCAGGGCGAACAGCTTGGTCAGCTTGCCGCGCGGAAAGATCGTGGTGTGCTGGGCCACCCACCAGATCAGCGGGATCGCCGCCACGGCCACGCAGGAAATGATCGACCCTTCGTAAATCCCGGTGTTGTCGTTGACGAACAGCTTCAGCGAACCATAGCCGCCGCCCGACGCCAGGGTTTTGATCCCGCCGCCGATGACGATCGCTCCGATCGACAGGATCATCACCGTGATCGCCGCTTCGAACCGAAGCCGCGTGCGCAGGGTCAGCGGCAGGAAAATGCTGAAAATCATGGCTTTCCAGACCCAGCCCCACTTTTCCGCAGCCTCTACCGGGAAATCGGCGGACAGGGTGGTCAGCCCGCAATAGACCAGCAGCACCAGCAGCAGCGCCTGGCGAAAGGTGAAGCGGCTGTCACGCTTGTCATCAATCAGCAGCCAGCCGCCGAAGGCGAGTACGAAGGCCACCAGTGAGATCTGCAGTTTCGGCAGGATCATCCAGGTGAACTTCTGCGGCGCTAGGATATCGATGTAGAGATAGGCGAGCACCCAGGCGAAGGGGCGGCGCAGGCCGATGGCCAGCAGGCCGATGACGAAGGCGGCAAGGCCCAGCTCAGTCATTGCCCGGTTCCGAAGCGGCGGGATCGGGGTCGCGGTCAAGATCGTCACGCCCCAGCAGCCGCAGCGCGGCATAGGCCAGCAGGGCGTGAGTCAGTCCGAGCGCGAAAATGTCCACCATGGTGCGACCGGCCTTACAGGCAGGCGGTTGACGGCGCGTTAAGCCTTGTCTGCCTAAGAATTGCGCCATGACACGCGTTCTGCACGTACTCGATCACTCGTTGCCGCTGCACAGCGGCTACACCTTTCGCACCCGCGCCATCCTCAAGAGCCAGCAGGCCATGGGGATCGAGGTGCGCGGGATCACCGGGATTCGCCACATGGCCGATGGCCCGGATGCGGAAGAGGCGGATGGCATCCTGTTCCACCGCACGCGCGGGCAGGCGAGCGGCCCGGCGGGCCTTCGCGAATGGCGCGAAATCGGCCTGCTGGCCGATGCCATCGTCCGGCTGTGCGAGGAGTGGCGGCCCGACGTGCTCCACGCCCATTCGCCCGCCCTGTGCGGTGCGGCGGCCCTGCGGGCTTCGCGCCGGCTGGGCATTCCGCTGGTCTATGAAATCCGCGCCTTCTGGGAAGATGCCGCCGTCGGTAACGGCACCGGCAGCGAAGGTTCGCTGAAATACCGGCTGACGCGCCGCCTGGAAGGCCATGTCGTCGCCGGCGCCGATGCCGTGGTGACGATCTGTCAGGGCCTGAAGGACGATCTGGTATCGCGCGGGGTCGATCCGGGGCGAATTACCATTTCGCCCAATGGCGTCGATCTGTCCCTGTTCGGAGAACCGGCTGCGCCCGATCCGGCCTTGCGGGCAGAGCTTGGTTTGGGAGAGGGGCCGGTGATCGGCTTCATCGGCAGCTTTTACGATTACGAGGGGCTGGACGATCTGATCGATGCCATGCCGCTGCTGATCGAACGCCAGCCGGGCGCGCGTCTGCTCATGGTGGGCGGCGGCCCGCGCGAGGCGGCGCTGCGCGAACAGGCGGAAAAGTCGCCCGCCGCTGCCGCGATCCGCTTCGTCGGCCGCGTGCCGCACCACGAGGTCGACCGCTACTATGCGCTGTGCGACATCATGGCCTATCCGCGCAAGGCGAGCCGCCTGACCGATCTGGTGACGCCGCTGAAGCCGCTGGAAGCCATGGCGCAGGACAAGCTGGTGGCTGCAAGCTCGGTCGGCGGGCATCGCGAGCTGGTGGAAGACGGCAAGACCGGTGTCCTGTTCGCACCGGACGATCCGGCCGCCTGCGCCGATGCGCTCGCCCGCCTCATCGCCGCGCGCGATTCCTGGCAGGCGCTGCGAGCCAACGGGCATGATCATGTTCGCACCAGACATGACTGGGCGAAGAATGTTCATCGTTATCTTCGTGTTTACCAAACACTGGTAGCCATCCCGATGTCTGGGGAGACCATTGCCGCCTGAAAGGGTGGTTCCAGTTCAGTTTGTTAGGGGTTCGGACGTGGTTGCCAAGCCAGTGAAAGCCAAGGGTAAGAAACCGATCAGCCGCCATCCGCTGTTTGCGCCGATGGTCGCGCTGTGGTTCGGTGCGCTGTTCGGCCTGGGCAGCCTTGCCATACGGCCAAGCCTGCTGGAATCCGCGGTTTTGGCCATGCGGCTGGACCTTGCCATCCCTGCCGCCGCCCCGCCGCTGGGCTTTACCTTCCGCATTCTTTTCGCGCTCACCCTGTTCGTTCTGGGCGGCGCCATCGGCTATTTCCTCGTTCGCCGGATCACGCGTCCGGCCAAGAGCGAATCGGTTACGCCATCGCGCAGCTTCATGCGCAAGGATTCGGCTGGCGCGGCCATGCCGATGGGCACGGTTGCCGCTGCCGACAGCGACGACGATGATTTCGCTCGTCTCGATTCGGCGCGCATTGCGCAGGAAAAGGCGGACAATGCCCTTCCTGGTCGTCGCCGGTCGCTGGCGATGGACGAATCGTTCGAGGCAGAGGATGCCCCGTTCAGCGATTTCGCGCCGCTTCCGGGCGGCCGCCCGCAGATCCTCGACCTGGCCGAGCTGGGTCCGATCAGCGAAACCGAATTCGTCGAACCCGAAACCGAACCTGAAGCGACGCCTGCCCCCTTCGCGCCGGTCGCCGCGTCTGTGAACGACGCGTTTGCCGTTGCGGACGAAGCCGAACCGGTCGCCAGTGATTCCGTGGCGTTCGATCCGTGGAACCGCCACCCGGCACAGCAGGGCTTCCGCGCTGGGGCAGAATTTGCCGCCGCGCCGGCCGCGCCGGAATCGGTTGAAGCGCCCTCTTTTGCCGCGCCCGCCGCGCAGGATTTCCGCGCGCCCGATCCTTTCGCCGCGCCGGTTGCTGCCGCGCCGTTTTCGGCACCCGAAAGCGCCGCGGCGCCCGAGGCTGCTTTCTCTGCTCGTGCTTTTGCCGCTCCGGCCGATTTCTCGCAGCCGCAGGCTACGGCACCCTTTGCCGAGCCGGCGAGCTTTGCCGCTCCCGCGCCTTTTGCCGCGCCCGAGGCCGCTCCGGCTTTCGCCGCGCCCGACATCGCGGCCGCGTCCGAACCTGCCGAAGTACCGGATTTCGCCGCGCACAGCTTCGCTGCCGCAGAACCGGCGGAAAGCGCCCCGATTGCGAACACGGTTGAAGCGGTCGAATCGGAAGAGGCCACACAGGTTGCACCGCAGACCGTGGCAGACACCGCGCCGTCTGGCCTGCCGGTGTTTGGCAATGTGACGGGCGACGCGGCTGAAAAGCTGGTCGGCAGCCCGGTTGGTTCGCTCGGCGTTGTCCAGCTCGCCGAACGCCTTGCCCTCGCCATTGCCCGCAAGCGTGAAGCCGCTGCACCCGCTGCACCCGCTGCACCCGCTGCCGCGCCGCTCGCTGCCTTCGCCCCCGAACCGCCGGTTATGGCCGCGCCGTCGCCGCCGGTCCCGGTGGTGTCGCCGGTGCCGCCCAGCTTTGCTCCGCCGCCTGCCTTTTCTGCCACGCCCGCCAGCGAGGCGCCCGCCGTGGCTGACAACGATGTCGCCGAAGCGGTCGAACCGCAGCCGGAAGCCGTGACGGCACCGGCCCCGGGCCTGTTCACGACCCCGTCTGCCCTGCCAGCCGCTTTGCGCCCGCTGTCGTTCGATGACGATGGGGACGAGGACGATGATGACGCCGCGCTGACCAGTTTCCTGCCGCCGCGTGGCTTCAGCCTGCCGAACGCCGCGCCTGTCCAGGCCGAAGAGCCGGCTCCGCGCCAGGAATTCGTGCCGAGCCCGCCGCCCGTTGCCGCTGAAGAACCTGTTGCCGAAGAACCGGCTGCCCATGAGGCAGAGGATGATGGCTATGGCTCGCTGCTTGGCATGAAGACGCCGGCGCGCACCTTTGTGCGCATCGAAGAGCCGGTCGAAGAGATGCCTTCGGTTGAACCCGTGGTGATCTTTCCCGGTCAGGATACCCGCCAGGCGTTTGGCCAGGCACCGGTCAATCCCTTTGCCAATCCGTCGCCGCCGGTCGGTGCCGGTGAAGGTGGCCGCCTGTTCGACGCGCCGCCTGCCGTGAATGGCGCGATCCGCCAGCCGCTGGCGAACGCCCCGGCTATCGATCCACAGGAAACCGAACGGCAGCTCAAGGCAGCACTTGCCACGCTTCAACGCATGAGCGGCGCGGCCTGATTCGCGCCCCTGGGGCTGAATTTCCGATAATCCGGGCATCCGGCGCTGGTTTCAGCGTCGGATTCCCTGCGTTTTTCCACTTCGCAGTTGCAAAAACACGATCCTGTCGTCATGGGGGCCGTTCGCGCAACTTCGCTGCATTTCGCGGCGAGGTGAGTCGCGTTTGATTTCTATTGTAACCAATTTCGGTGCAATGGACCAGGACAGGACAGGATTAACGGATGGGACTTCCAGAGCCCCAGGGCCTTTACGATTCTCGCAACGAACACGACGCCTGTGGTGTGGGCTTTGTCGCCCATATTAAAGGCGCGAAAAGCCATGCAATCGTAACCCAGGCGCTCGAAATCCTGAAAAATATCGACCATCGCGGCGCCGTGGGCGCCGACCCCTTGCTGGGCGATGGCGCGGGCATCCTGATCCAGACGCCGGACAAGCTGTTCCGCAAGTGGGCGGACCGCGAAGGCATGAAGCTTCCGGCCGAGGGCGATTACGCCGTCGCCATGTGCTTCCTGCCGCAGGACGAGGCGAGCCGCGATTTCATCGTCGGCATCTTCGAGAAGTTCATCGCCAAGGAAGGCCAGAAGCTGATCGGCTGGCGCGACGTGCCGGTGACGATCGAAGGTCTGGGCGAAACGGTGAAGGCGGAAATGCCGGTCATCCGCCAGTGCTTCGTCGGCCGCGGTGAAAACTGCCCCGATCAGGACGCGTTCGAACGCAAGATCCTCGCCATCCGCAAGCAGACGCAGAACCCGCTCGCGGCGCTCGCCGAAAAGCACGGCCTCCCCGGCATCAGCGAACTCTACATGCCGAGCTTCTCCAGCCGCACCGTGGTCTACAAGGGCCTGCTGCTGGCAACGCAGGTCGGCTCGTTCTATGACGACCTGCGCGATCCCGACTGCGTTTCGGCGCTCGGCCTCGTCCACCAGCGTTTCAGCACCAACACCTTCCCGTCATGGAAGCTGGCGCACCCCTACCGGTTCATCGCCCACAACGGCGAGATCAACACGGTGCGCGGCAACGTCAACTGGATGAACGCGCGCCGCCGCACCATGGAATCGGAGTTGCTCGGCGCCGATCTCGACAAGATGTGGCCGCTGATCCCGCACGGCCAGTCGGACACGGCCTGCCTCGATAACGCGCTCGAGCTGCTGCTCGCCGGCGGTTACAGCCTGGCCCACGCGGTGATGATGCTGATCCCGGAAGCCTGGGCCGGCAACCCGCTGATGACGCCGACGCGCCGCGCTTTCTACGAATACCACGCTGCGCTGATGGAGCCGTGGGACGGCCCCGCCGCCGTCGCCTTCACC
>JBJTLW010000036.1:0-2813 GCA_046063225.1 Novosphingobium sp.
ATCCGCGATCTTTATCCCGATGCGCCAGTGGCGCTGCGATCGAACAGCCGCGAAGTGCATTTTCAGGCGGCCTGCGCCGGCATCGGCATGACCGTGCTGGCCCGGCTGCGCGCCGATGCAGAGCCCGGACTGGTGCTGCTCCATGCCGGCGGCGCGGCGCAGGAGCGTGAACTGTGGATGGGTGTCCATGCCGATTTGCGGCAGATGCCACGCGTGCGGGCGGTGATGGATGCCATTGCCGATGAAGTGGCGCGGCAGGCGGCGCTGCTTGCCCCTGCGGAGTGATCCGCCCGAACGGCCCTGAACGGCCCTGAACGGCGCCGAGCGGCGCGGCGCTTGCCCCGGGGGCGGGCTGCTGCCATCACCCTGGCATGACGGGAAATCCGCTGCACAGCTATCCTGAACTCGCGCCCATCGGCCTTGCCCTGGCGCTGGGTCTGCTGGTGGGCGTGCAGCGGGGCTGGGCGCAGCGCCGCTCGGTTGACGGAAAGCGCTTTGCCGGGGTGCGCACCTTTGGCCTGATCGGGCTGGCGGGCGGCTTTGCCGGGGCCTTCGGCGCAAGCGCGCCGGTGCTTTCGGCAGTCATCCTTGCGGCCACGGCGGTGCTGGTGCTGCTTGGCTATTGGCGCGCGACGCGCGATGGCCCGTCGGTCAGCGGCACGGCAAGCCTGGTTGCGCTGCTGACGCTGTCCTGCGGCTATCTGGCGGGATCGGGAGAGGGCGTGGTGGCAACCGTCGCCGTGGGCCTGACGGTGATGGTGCTGGCCATGCGCGAACAGCTGCACGGCTGGGTGGAATCGCTCGACGAGACCGAGATCATGGCCATCGCCCGCTTTGCGCTGATCGCGCTGGTCATCCTGCCGCTGCTGCCGTCCGAGCCGATGGGACCCTACCTCGCCTGGCGGCCGCGCCAGCTGTGGGCCGTGGTGGTGATGGTCTCGGGCTTTTCCTTTGCCGGATACCTTGCCGCCAAGCATTTCGGCGCGCGGCGCGGTGTGCTGGCAACGGCGGCGGCGGGATCGACGGTATCGTCCACCGCCGTCACCGCCTCGCTGGCGGGCAAGCTGCGCGCGGGTGAGGGCGATCGCTGGATCAACAATGCCGGCGTGGCGCTGGCGTCAGCCGTCATGTTCGCGCGGGTCATGGTGCTGACCTATGCCCTGGCACCGATGGCCTTTCTGGCGCTGTGCCGCTTTGCCGTGCCGGGACTGGTCGTCAGCCTGATTGCCACCGCACTGATCGCGCGCAGGGCCGCGCCGGACCGGGCGCTGCAAGACCCATCGGTCAAGCTGCGCAATCCCTTCGATCTGGCCCCGGCGCTGCTGCTGACCGCGCTGGTGATGATCCTCAGCCTGATCGCGCGCTGGGTGCTCGACGCCTACGGCGATGCCGGGCTCGCGACGGTCCTAGCGATTACCGGCATGGTCGATGTCGATTCCGCGATCATCACCATCGGCAACCTGCCCGGCGGCGCGCTGTCGCCAAACGTCGCCGCGCTGGTGCTGGCGCCGCCGATCCTGCTCAACACGCTGATCAAGGCCGGCATGGCCGCCAGCATGAGCGGAGAGCGCAAGGGCTGGCCCGGCGCCGCTGCCCTCGCGGTGAGCGCGGTGGCAGCGGCTGCGGGTGCCGCTACTCTCCTCTAGGGGTGCCGATCAGTGGCCCGCTTGCGGCCCGCGCTCCAGCCCGCTGGCGGCCAGCTGGGCATCGATTTCGCCCATCAGCCGGTCCAGCCCCTGCTGGCTTTCGCTTTCGGCGCGGGCAACCAGCACGTCCTGCGTGTTGGAAGCGCGCAGCAGCCACCAGCCGTCGGGCGTCGAAACGCGCACGCCATCGGTTCCGTTCACGTCGGCTCCGGAAGCGGAAAGGCGGGCCTTCACCTCTTCGATCACCGCGAACTTGCGGCTTTCGTCCACCTGGAAGCGCAGCTCGGGCGTGTTGATCATCGCTGGCATCTCGCCCCGCAGCTGCGTGACCGATTTGCCCAGCCGCGCCGAGGCGGCAATCAGGCGCACGGCGGCGTAAAGCGCATCGTCAAAGCCATAGTATTCGTGCGCGAAGAACACGTGCCCGCTCATCTCCCCGGCCAGCGGCGAGGAAACTTCCTTCATTTTGGACTTAATTAGGCTGTGTCCGGTTTTCCACATAAGCGGCTGTCCACCATGCGCAGAGACATGATCGAATAGAGCCGAACTGGCCTTCACATCGGCGATAATCGTGGATCCCGGGGCCATCTTCAGGAGGTCTTCGGCGTAGATCATGAGCAGCTGGTCGCCCCAGATCACGCGCCCCTCGCCGTCGATCGCTCCGATCCGGTCGCCATCGCCGTCAAATGCCACGCCAAAATGGAGGTTCTTTGCCGCGACCAGTGCCTTCAGGTCTGCAAGGTTCTTCTCCTCGGTCGGGTCCGGATGGTGGTTCGGAAACGTGCCATCCACACCAGTGAAGAGAAGATGATGTTCACCGGGAAGTTTCTTGGCCAAGAGTTCCAGCGCGGGTCCAGCCGCACCGTTGCCCGCATCCCAGCCGATGCGCAGGTGCGACAGAGTCTCGGCGGAAATACCCTTCAGCCCCTCTACCAGCCGGTCGACATAGGCGACGAGGATGTCGCGGCGCTCATGGCTGCCCTCGCCGTCGAGCCAGTCGCCCCCGGCCGCCATTTCGCCCAGTTTCAGGATGTCCGCGCCAAAGAACGGGCGGCCAAAAAATACCATCTTGAAGCCATTGTAATTGGCGGGATTGTGGCTGCCAGTTATCTGAATGCCGCCCTGTACATCTTCCATTGATGCTTCGGCGTAATAGAGCATCGGCGT
>JBJTLW010000037.1:0-18529 GCA_046063225.1 Novosphingobium sp.
CCCCTGGCGGTGATGAAGATCGTCGGAACATGCCGCGATTCAACGATGTGGTGCAGAAGGACAGGCCGTCCTCGCCCGGCATCATGATGTCGAGCAGGACCAGATCGGGCACTTCGTTGCGCAGTAAGCTGCGCGCCTCCGCCGCGCTGGCGGCCTGACTCACGGCGAACCCCTGGCGCGAGAGATACTCGGCCAGGGGCTCACGCAGGCTGCTTTCGTCATCGACGATCAGCAGCCGGGCAGGGGGTGTTTCGTTTGCCGCCTGGGCAGTCATCACGGGTATCCTGCGGTTCGGAAGGGCTTACTTCGCCGGCGGCGGCGGAGGCGTGCCCTGGTGCATGGCGCCCATCTTGTCACGCATCTGCTTCATGTGTTCACGCATGGTCTGGCGGGCGGCCTTGCGCTCATCCGGCGTAACCTTGCCGTCCTTGTTCGCGTCGGCCATGTCGAAGTGCTTGAGCGCGCCGCCGACAAATTCGTCACGCGAGATCGCGCCGTCCTTGTTGGCATCGGCCATGTGCATCATCATGCCGCCACGCATGCCGCTTTCGCCGCCGTGGTGCATGCCCTTGCCATGACCGCCTGCACCGGGACCACCGGCCCCCATGCCTTCGTGCCGCATGCCGCCGGCATGGTCACCACCGCCGTGGCGCATGCCCTTGCCCGCGCCATCGCCCATGCGTGTGCCCTTGGCGGCGTGCGCGGCGGCGAATTCGGCCTGCGAGATCGAGCCGTTGCCGTCGGTATCCATCTTCTTGAAGTGTTCGGCCTGACGGGCTTCACGGTCAGCCTTGTCGAGCTTGCCGTCCTTGTTGACGTCCATCATGGCGAAGTGTTCGCCAGCTTTGGCCTGGGCCTCGGCGCGGGTCACGGTCTTGTCGGCCATGGGGTTGGCGGGCTGCGCGGCCAGGGCCGTGCCGATCAGGCCCAGCGTTGCGGCAGACAGGATGAGGAGATTCTTGCGCATCTGGCATTTCCTTGGTGACTGAATGGGGCGGAAGGCCGCACGAACCGTTTGGGAAGGGGGGAGGGAATGAACGGTCCGCACGGCCTCCTTGCCAATGGGTCTAGAACGCTCTTGTCGCACCTCTATGCCGCATTCGGCCTTTATTGTCGCCATTTGTCGCAGAATTCGCAGGCCGTTCATCAGCCAGACAATCAGCGCGGGCGGTGCTGCGTACCCAGGCCCGCGGTGATGAACAGCGCGGTGGCCGCGCCATCGACATCGGCGGTATGCCATGTCCCCGGCGGATTGACCGCATAGTCCCCCACGCCAAGCCGCACCGATTGCCGGCCGCCATCCGGCCCTTCCTGTATCAGCGTGATGCTGCCCGCCACACAGACGACCAGTTCATCGCCCGCCGGATGCATTTCCCAGCTGGTCCAGCCCTGATCGAAGCTGTGCAGGCTGACGAGCCGCCCTTCCGCCCCGTCATCCGCATTGCGCGAGGCATAGGCGGCATACCATTCCATGCCGGAGAATTCGGGCTGGGGCACCGCCGTGGCGCCCAGCCCGAGATGCACCGGAAACCGCGACAGCGGCCTCGCGCTCATCGTGCTGCCCTTATTCCGGCATCGACATGATGAAGGCGTTGAGCTTGTTGCCATCCGGATCGCGGAAGTAGGCGGCGTAAAAGCCTTCGCCGCGCGGTCCCGGAGGGCCTTCGCATGTGCCGCCGTTGGCCAGAGCGATTTCATGGATGCGCTGCACCTGCGCTTCGTCCTTCGCGTCGAGCGCCACCATCACGCCATTGCCGACCGAGGCCGGGTTGCCATCAAAGGGCCGCGTCAGGCCAATGCCCGCGCCGCCGCCGGGCAGGCCCCAGGCGATGAATTCGTCGTTCTCCATCATCCGGCCGACGCCAAGTTCGGCGCAAATCGCGTCGTAGAACTTCGCTCCGCGTTCGCGGTCGTTGGTGCCAAGGGTGACGTAACCGATCATGTTCCTGCTCCTCATCAAGGCGAGTCGTGTTGGAACATTACAGGAACAAAACTCGTCCCGCAATCTCCATCGCGCGCCTTCAGCCCAGCGCGACGGCGTTCATCTTGTTGCCGTCCGGATCGCGCCAGTATGCGACGTAATAGCCGTTGCCGCGTTCACCCGGCGGGCCTTCGCAGGTGCCACCGGCGGCCAGCGCGGCGGCGTGCATGCGGTCCACCGTTTCGCGGTTGGCGGCGCCAATGGTTGCCATCGTGCCATTGCCGTTGGTCGCCGGATTGCCATCGAAGGGCAGGGTCACGGCAAAGCCGGCGCCCTGGCCGCTGCCGTAATAGATGGCCCGCTCGGTCTGGCCGCTGCGCGCCTGCCCGGCCTCTCCCAGCACCGCGTCATAGAACTGGCCCGCCTTTTCAAGATCGCGCGTGCCGAAACAGATATTGACGATCATCGTCCCGTCTTCCCTTTCCCTTAACCCCGCGAAAGCGGCGCACACTGGCGTTCCAGCCAGTCCCGCGCCGCACCGTCGAGCTGCGGCCCGACGATGTCCAGAACGCGCGCGTGATAGGCATCCCACCAGCGCAGTTCGTCACGCGTCATCAGCGCGGTATCGACCAGCGCGCGTTCGATCGGCACGTGGGTCAGCGTTTCGAAGCCGTAGTATTCGCCTTCCGCCCCATCGATGGCGCGCGGTTCAACCAGCACCAGGTTTTCGATGCGGATGCCGTATTCGCCGGTCTTGTAATAGCCTGGCTCGTTGGAAAGGAACATGCCGGGCAGCAGATCCTGATCGGTGCCGGCCTGTCCGCCCGCGCCCTTGGCGATGCGCTGCGGGCCTTCGTGGACCGAAAGGAACGCGCCGACCCCGTGGCCGGTGCCATGGGCATAATCGACGCCGGCCTGCCACAGGAATTGCCGCGCCAGCGTATCGAGCTGACTGCCCGCCGTGCCTTTGGGAAACACCGCAAGGGCCAGCGCGATGTGGCCCTTCAGCACGCGGGTGAAGCGGTCCTTGATGCTGGCCGGCGGCTCACCCGGCCCGACCCAGACGGTGCGGGTGATGTCGGTCGTGCCATCGGGGTACTGGCCGCCCGAATCGACGAGATAGACGCTTGATGGTTCAAGCCTGCGGTTGGTTTCCTCGCTCACCCGGTAATGGACGATTGCCCCGTTCGGCCCGGCACCGGAAATGGTGTCAAACGAAAGGTCGCGCAGGTCGCCGCATTCGCGGCGGAACTGGTGCAGCGCTTCGGCCGCGTCGATTTCCGTCACCGAGCCCTTGGGGGCTTCGAGCGCCAGCCAGTGGAGGAACCGGCTGACCGCCGCCCCGTCGCGCGCCTGCGCTGCCCGGTGGCCGGCCTGTTCGACCGGGTTCTTCACCGCCTTGGGCAGGACGGTCGGATCGCGCAGTTCGACGATTTCGGCCCCGGCCCCGGCGAGCGCGCCGAACACGGCCTGGACCGAGCGTTCGGGATCGACGGCGACCCGCTTGCCCTTGAGCGCTTCAAGCCCCGGCACGAAGGCGTCGCGCGGGCGGATCGTCACGGCATTGCCCAGATGCTGGCGCAGTTCCGGGGTCACCTTTTCCTCGGCAATGAACAGCTCGGCCGTGCCATCGGCGTGGGCGACGACAAACGACAGCGCCACCGGCGTACGCTCAACATCGGTGCCGCGCACGTTGAGCAGCCAGGCAATCGAATCGAGGGCGGAAATCACCGCCGCATCGAGATTCTGTTCGCCCAGCCATTCGGCCACGGCGGCACGCTTGGCCTCGCTCGCCTGCCCGGCGTGCTCAAGGCTATGCACCTGCGCGACCGCATCGGACGGGGCGGGCTGATCGTTCCACACCGCATCGATGGGGTTGCTGTCCACCGCCACCAGGCTGGCGCTGCGCGCGGCAAGCGCCTTTGCCGCGGCATCTGCCCAAGGCTTGCCATGCAGCCACGGATCGAAACCGATCCGCGCACCTTCGGGAGCGTTGGCGCCCAGCCACTTCGCCACGCTGGTCTGCGGCACCGATTCATAGTCATAGAGGCGCCCGTCCACTTGGTCGCGCACCTGCAGCGTGTAACGACCGTCAACGAAGATCGCCGCCTTCTCCTTCAGCACCACGGCAGTCCCTGCCGATCCGCCGAAGCCGGTGAGCCAGGCCAGCCGCTGGGCATAGCCGCCGACATATTCGCTCATATGTTCATCGGAAATCGGCACGACGAAGCCATCGAGTTCGCGGCGGGCCAGTTCTTCGCGCAGCGCCTTGAGGCGCGCTTCATGGGTATTCATCAGCATGGTTGCAGTCCTTCTGCGCGCACCATAGATGGATGCGATGGCTCTTACCACACCCCCGGTCGCAGCGAAGAAACCGCACAGCTTCACCCACCACGGCATCACCGTTGACGATCCGTACAGCTGGCTGCGCGATCCCGGCTATCCCGAGGTGACAGACAAGGAAGTGCTGGCCCATCTCGAAGCCGAGAACGCCTGGTTCGAAGCCCGCATGGCGGGCCAGAAAGGCCGCATCGACAGCCTGTTCACCGAAATGCGCGCGCGCATCAAGGAGGCCGATACCTCGGTGCCGCAGAAGGACGGTGACTACCTCTACTGGATCGAGTTCGAAGAAGGCGCGGAATACAAGAAGTGGTGGCGCAGGCCCGTTGCGGGCGGCGAGGACCAGCTGATCCTCGACGAAGTGGCGCTGGCCGAGGGCAAGGAATACTTCCGCCTTGGCGCGCTGTCGGTGTCCAAGAACGGACGCCTGCTTGCCTATGCCATTGACGACAACGGGTCAGAGCGGTTCACCGCGCGGATCAAGGATCTGGAAACCGGCGAGTTGCTGGCGGACGAGATTCCCGGCACGCTTTCGGCACTTGTCTGGGTCGCGGACGACCGGGGCCTCGTCTACTCCCTCGCCAACGAGAACTGGCGGACCGACAACGCTCGCCTGCACTGGCTCGGCCAGCCGCTCGACAGCGATGTCGAGCTGTATCACGAGGACGACGAAGGATTCCGCGTCGGCTCCTCGCTGTCGGCGAACGAGGAATGGCTGATCATCGGCGCCTCGGACCATGAAACCAGCGAAGTGCGGCTGATTCCGGCGGCCGATCCGCTGGCCGAACCGATCCTCGTCTGGCCGCGCCGGACCGGCGTGGAATACGATGTCGATCTGGTGGAAGACATTATCTTCATCCACGCCAACGACACGCATGAGAACTTCAGCGTCGTCTACGCCCCGCTGGCCGAGCCTACCGCCACGGCACCGCTGATCGACGGCAGCGACGAGGTGTACATAACCGGCTTCGAACTGTTCCGCGATTTCTGGGTGGTGGAAAGCCGGGTTCGCGGGCTCGATCACATCGAGGTGCGCTATTACGGCGAAGACACGGTGGAGCCGATCACCTTCCCCGAGGCGAGCTATGTCGCGGGCCTGAGCGACAATCCCGAATGGGCAACCGATACCCTGCGACTAAGCTATGAATCGATGGTCAGCCCGGCCTCGGTCCTCGATTACGACGTGAAGACGCGCAGCCTGACCACGTTGAAGGTGCAGGAGATTCCCAGCGGTTACGACGCGGCGCTCTACACCACCGAACGGCTGGAAATTCCGGCGCGCGATGGCACGCTGATCCCGGTTTCGGTGCTCTATCGCAAAGGCCGGGAGGACGGCGGGCCGCTGCACCTCTATGGCTACGGCGCCTATGGCATTGCCATCGATCCGGGCTTTTCGACCAGCCGGCTGTCTCTGGTCGATCGCGGCTTCGCCTATGCCATCGCCCATATCCGCGGCGGCGACGATCTCGGCCGCGCCTGGTACAAGGCGGGCAAGCTGGAGCGGCGGACCAACACCTTCCATGACTTCGTCGACGTGGCGAAGGGCCTGATCGAACGCGGCTTCACCAAGGCTGGCCGGATCAGCATTTCCGGCGGCTCGGCAGGCGGCGAGCTGATGGGCGCGGTCGCCAACTCGGACCCCGAACTGTGGGGCGCGGTCGTGGCGCACGTACCCTTCGTCGACGTGCTGGCGACCATGCTCGACGCCGATCTGCCGCTGACGCCGGGCGAGTGGCCCGAGTGGGGCAATCCGATTGAGGACAAGGCGGCGTTCGAGCTGATCCGGTCCTATTCTCCTTACGATCAGGTGCGCGCCCAAGCCTATCCGCCGATCATGGTCACCGCCGGCCTCAACGATCCGCGCGTCACCTATTGGGAGCCGGCCAAGTGGGTCGCCAGGCTGCGCGAACTGAAGACCGACGGCAACGAGCTGATCCTCAAGACCAACATGGGTGCGGGCCACGGCGGCAAGTCTGGCCGGTTCGAAAGCCTGAAGGAAACGGCGGAGGAGTTCGCCTTTATCCTGTGGCAGCTGGGGGTGGAGGTGTGAGCAACCGGCACACGCTCACTTTCACCGCAGCGCCCGAGCACATCGACGTGATGGGCCACGTCAACAACGCCGTCTGGGTGCAGTGGATGGAGGCGCTCGCCACCGCGCACTGGGAAAGCGCCGCCCTGCCTGAACATCAGGCGAAATACGTCTGGGTCGTCACCCGGCACGAGATCGACTATCGCGGCAACATTTCCGAGGGCGAGAGCGTGACGGCGGAAACCTTCATCCCCGAAGGCCCCACCGGCGCGCGGTTTGATCGCTGCGTCGAGTTCAAAAATTCCGCCGGCAAGGTCATCGTCTCGGCCCGCTCGACCTGGGCGATGATCGATGCGGAGAGCGGTCGGCTGGCCCGGGTTCCGCCAGAAGTCGCGGAACCCTTCGGGCCGTTTGGCGCCTAGCCGAGAACGTCGGCCACCGGCGTGTAATCATAGCCGAGATCGCGCGCGACGGCCTCGTAGGTCACCTTGCCATCGTGCACGTTCAGCCCGGCCGCGAGGTGCGGGTTGGCCTTCAGCGCGGCCTTCCAGCCCATGTCGGCGATGCGCAGGGCATGCGGCAGGGTGACATTGTTGAGCGCATAGGTGCTGGTGCGCGCCACGGCGCCCGGCATGTTCGCCACGCAGTAATGGACGATGCCGTCGACCACGTAGATCGGCTCGGCATGGGTGGTCGGCCGGCTGGTTTCGAAGCAGCCGCCTTGATCGATGGCAACGTCGACCAGCACCGAACCCGGCTTCATGCAGGACAGCATCTCGCGGGTGACGAGCTTGGGCGCGGCGGCGCCCGGCACCAGCACCGCGCCGATCACCAGTTCGCTTTCGCAGACCATCTGCTGCACCACCGCACGGTTGGAAAAGCGCGTCTTGGCGCGGCCTTCAAAGTGGTTGTCGAGCCGCTCGAGCACTTCGGGATCGCGATCGAGGATGGTGACGTCGGCCCCCATGCCCACGGCCATCTGCGCCGCATTGAAGCCGACGACGCCGCCGCCGATGATCAGCACCTTGCCCGGCAGCACGCCCGGAACGCCTCCCAGCAGCACGCCGCGCCCGCCGGTCGCCTTCTGCAAGGCGGTTGCCCCGGCCTGGATCGACATGCGGCCAGCGACCTGGCTCATGGGCTTGAGCAGCGGCAGCGAATTGCCCGGACCAGTCACCGTTTCATAGGCAATCGCCGTGACGCCCGATGCAACCAGCTCCTTCGTCTGTTCCGGATCGGGCGCGAGGTGGAGATAGGTGTAGAGCACCTGCCCACGGCGCAACATGGCGCGTTCCACCGCCTGCGGCTCCTTCACCTTGACGATCATTTCGCAGCCATCGAACACGGCTTTCGCATCGGCCTTGATCACCGCGCCGCTCGCCGCATAGTCCGCATCGCTCGCGCCGATGCCCAGCCCGGCCCCGGTCTCCACCCAGACCTCGTGCCCGTGAGCCACCAGTTCGCGCGCCGATTCCGGCGTCAGGCCAACACGGTATTCGTGGTTCTTGATTTCGCGGACAGTGCCGACACGCATTTTGCTTCTCCTTTGGCAAAGTCGTTACGATTGAAACCGAAACAGCGCAAGGCGGGAGCGACCGCGCGCGGGCCGCTTTGCACCTTGGGAAACGGACCATTCCGGAAACCCGCGAAAATTCCAATGGTTGCAATCAACCGCTTTGGGCCTAGCATGACCTTGAGGTGAGGGGCGGTATGAACGAACGCAGGATCAACGCCTGGCTGGAAGCCGGGATTATCGACCAAAAGGCGGCCGAAGGCATCCGCGCCTATGAAGCGGCCCATTCGCGGCCGATTGCCCTGTGGGCCGTGGTCGGCCTTGCCGCGCTGGCTATCGGGCTTGGCCTTGTTTCCGTGGTCGCCGCCAATTGGGATGCCATTCCCGGCCAGGTGCGGCTTGGTTTGCATCTCGCCCTGCTGGCTGCCGGGGCGGCATGGCTGTGGTGGAAAGGGCCGGATCTGGAAGGTGACCATCCGTGGTTTCATGAAGCCGCCCTGTTCGTTTTCGGCCTGCTGGGCCTGACGTTTTTCGGCCATGTCGGGCAGGTCTATCAAACCGATGCGCCGCTGTGGCAACCGCTGGCCGGCTGGCTGGTGCTGTTCGCGCCGCTGTTCCTGCTGCGCGGCCAGAGCTGGCTGACGGCAGCAGCCGTCTTCGTCATTCTAGTGTGGGCGGCCTGGGACCACGCCTCGTTCGACCGGCTGCTGGACAACCGCGATATCGCCTCGGGCGAACGCGCGCGGCTGGCGCTTATCACCGGCCTGCCGGTGCTGCTGGCGCCGCTCGCCGCCTGGAAACGCGGAACCAGTATGCGCCCGGCCTTCTGGCGGCGCCTGCGGCAGATGGCGGTAAGCTATGCCGTGCTCGGCGCCTCACTGCTGGCGATCTCGGCCGGGGTTGAATTCGATTCCTCGCGCGAAGCGGCGACCCGCGCCTTGCCGGCAGTGGGAACCTGGGCGCTGATCGCGATCGTTTCCGCTTCGCTGGTCATGCTGCTGCGGCCGACGCTGGGCGGGCGGGCAACGGCCATGGTTCTGGGCGTCAGCGGCACCATTGCCATCTTCAGCAATATGTTGACCGGCAGCCAGATCGCCGGTGCCGCGCTGTTCATGCTGCTGTGGGCGGCCATCGCCTGGGCCAGCCTGTGGGGCGGCTGGCGGCGGCTGTTCCAGCTGGCCGTGGGCGTGCTGGCCTTCCGCATCGTCATCCTCAGCCTGGAATTCAACGAAGACCTGCTCACCAGCGGGCTTGGCCTGATCGTGTCCGGGCTGCTCGGACTGGCCGTGGCCTGGGGCGCGATGCGGGTATCCCGCCGCTATGCCCCCGCAGCCGGAGGAGACAGCGAATGACCCGTTCCGCTCTCCTGCGCGCCGCCGCGCTGGCCCTGCCCCTGCTCGGCCTCGGATGGACCTGGCTATCGGCCGATCAGCTTTCACGGCAGGGCACCGACTGGCAGGTTGCCGTGCGCGGCTATGATCCGCACGATATCCTGCGCGGCCACTACGTGCAGTTCACCTATGACTGGCCGGGACTGGTACGGCGCGAGGATTATACGCCGCTTATGGCCATTTGTTTCGAAGGCAGCGGCGGCTTTGTCACCAAGGCCAGCGATGTCGATCCCAAGACGGCCCGGTGCCCCAACCTTGCACGGGCATCGAACAGCAGTGCGCGGAGCTACTTGACCTCACTCGAAACGGGCCGGCTCTACGCCTCGGAGGTTGAGGCGCTGCGCATGCAGACCGCGCTGGCCGATCCCAAGCAGCAAGGCATGATCCATTTCCGCCTGCGTGAGGATGGCCACGTCACCCCGCTGCGCATCACCTTCCGCCCGCGCACGGCGGCGGAGCTGAAAGCGATAGAGGATGCGGAGAAGGCCGTTCTCGATGCTTCCCAAACGGCCATCGACGGTGCGCAAGAGCCCGAGCGCGCGCCAGTAGAGCCTCAGGGCCGGTAGGCTCCTCAGGCTTTCAGGCGATCGAACTGCGGATCATCGGGGCCAACAACGCGTGCGGTGAAGCGCCCGCCACCGAGCGCCAGCGTGACCACGATCGCCTCCTCGGGCACCTCGCCCAGATCGAGATCGCGGTCGGGCAGAATGGCGATCATCCGGCGGCCCACCGCCACCAGCACCTGGACGAAGCCATAGCGTGCGGGATTGCGCGCCCAACGCTTGAGATCGGCGTAATAGGGCGCGGCCTTCCACACGTTGGGCGTGGCCGGATCGACGTGAACCGCCAGCCGAGTGCGGCCCTGCGCCGCGATGACCATCTTGGCGCGGGCGGGAAACCAGTGGTCGCCCGCCTCCTTCCAGTGCAGCCAGCCGCAGCCGAAGGCGGCGCAACTGGCCGGGCGTTCGGCATAGATGCCGCAGCCCTTGCCCTGCACGACATGGGGGCACCACTGGCCGGGGGCCTTTTCCAATTCGCCAATCGCCATGACCTTGCAGCACAGCGAACAGGTGCCGCAGCCGCGGCCCGGCACCATCGGCGCAAGATCGGCGTTGGTGGGGGTTTCGGCCATAGTGGCGGGTCTAGGCCTGTGCCGCGCCGGCGGCAATTGCCATGGCAGCCGCCTGCGCGCTCGCCCAGGCCCACTGGAAGTTGTAGCCGCCGAGCCAGCCGGTCACGTCCACCGCCTCGCCAATGGCGTAGAGCCCCGGCACCCGGCGTGCCTCCATGGTCTGCGATGACAGGTCTGCCGTGCTGATCCCGCCTGCGGTCACTTCGGCCTTGGCAAAGCCTTCGCTGCCATTGGGCAGGAAGCGCCAGTCGGCCAGGCGGGCCTGCGCCGCGCGCAGGGCCTTGTCCTGCGCATTGCCGAGATCGCCGGACAGCCCCGCCCGTTCCGCCAGCCGCGCCGCCAGCCGTTCGGGCAGGTGTTCGCCCAGCACGCGCGCGGCGCTGCTGCGCGGGCGCTGGCGCTTGGCATCGATCAGCCAGTCGGCGGCGGCATCGGGGAGGAAATCGATGCCCACTTCGTCCCCGCGCTGCCAATAGGATGACACCTGCAGGATCGCCGGGCCAGACAGGCCGCGATGGGTGAACAGCGCCGCCTCGCGAAAACGCGTCTTGCCCACACGCGCGACGACTTCAGCGCTAACGCCGGATAGCTCGGTAAACAGGGCATCCTCGCCAGACAGGGTCAAAGGAACCAGCGCCGGGCGCGGCTGCACCACCTTCAGGCCGAACTGCCGAGCAAGATCATAGGCAAGGCCCGTTGCACCGAGCTTCGGGATCGACGGCCCGCCGGTGGCAATCACCAGCTTCGGCGCGCTTTCCCCGGCGACATGGAATCGTCCGTCGCGATGTTCGACCGCGCCCAGCGGCGTGCCGCAGCGCAGATCCACCCCGCCCTTTGCGCATTCCTCCACCAGCATGGCAACGATCTGGCGGGCGCTGTCGTCGCAGAACAGCTGCCCCAGCGTCTTTTCGTGCCAGGCGATGCCATGGGCTTCGACCAAGGCCAGGAAATCACGCGGTGTAAAGCGGCTGAGCGCCGACTTGGCGAAATGCGGGTTGGCGGACAGGAAGCGGTCCGGCGCGGTATGGACATTGGTGAAATTGCACCGTCCACCGCCCGAAATCAGGATCTTCTTGCCCGGCGCATCGGCATGGTCGAGCAGCAGCACCCGCGCGCCGACCTGTCCGGCGCGAGCAGCGCAGAACATGCCCGCGGCTCCCGCGCCGAGGACGATGGCGTCATATTCAGCCATAATGCCCTAGAGGGGATTCCCATCCCGATCGCGGTAGATGTCGCGGCGGCCGACATGGTTGGCCGGGCCGACCAGCCCGTCCTTTTCCATGCGCTCGACCCATTTCGACGCGGTGTTGTAGCCGACGCCCATCTGCCGCTGGATCCAGCTGGCCGAGGCTTTCTGGCTTTCGAACACCAGCTGGCACACCTGCCGGTACTTCCGGTCTTCCGGGCTGTCGCTCGCCCCGTCGAGGTCGTCGAAGCCGAAGGGGGCATCTTCCGGTTCCTCGGTGACCGAATCGACGTATTCCGGCTCGCCCTGCCCGCGCCAGAACTCGGCAACCTGGAACACCTCGTCGTCCGAGACGAAAGGCCCGTGGACGCGCTTCACCGGGTCGGTCGCCGGCTTGTAGAGCATGTCGCCCTTGCCCAGCAGCTGTTCGGCGCCCTGCTCGCCCAGAATGGTGCGGCTGTCGATCCGGCTGGTGACGGCAAAGGAAATGCGCGTCGGCAGGTTGGCCTTGATGACGCCGGTGATGACGTCGACCGAGGGACGCTGCGTCGCCATGATCAGGTGGATGCCGGCGGCGCGGCTCTTTTGCGAAAGGCGCTGGATCAGCACTTCCACTTCCTTGCCGACCGTGACCATCAGGTCGGCCAGTTCGTCGACGATGACGACGATCTGCGGCAGCACCTTGTAATCGTACTGCTGGTCTTCGTAGACCTCTTCGCCCGTTTCCGGGTCGAAACCGATGGCAATGCGCTTGCCCAGCGGCTTGCCGGCGGCGATGGCCTTCGACACCTTTTCGTTGAAGCCGGTGAGGTTGCGCACGCCGATCTCGCTCATCTGGCGATAGCGGCGCTCCATTTCCTCAACCGCCCATTTCAGCGCGCGCACCGCCTTGGCCGGTTCGGTGACGACGGGTGAAAGCAGGTGCGGGATGTTGTCATAGACCGACAGTTCCAGCACCTTGGGATCGATCAGGATCATGCGGCACTGCGCCGGGGTGAGCCGGTAGAGCAGCGACAGCAGGATGGCGTTGAGGCCGACCGACTTGCCCGAACCGGTGGTGCCGGCCACCAGCAGGTGCGGCATGGATGCCAGATCGGCGACGATCGGTTCGCCGGCAATGTCCTTGCCCAGAATGATCGGCAACATGCCCTTGGCCTGGGCAAAGGCTTCACAGGCGATCAGTTCCTTGAAGCTGACCATCTGGCGATCGGCGTTGGGCAGTTCGATGCCCATTACCGTGCGGCCCGGAATGGGCGAGACGCGCGCGGAAATCGCGCTCATGTTGCGGGCGATATCGTCTGCCAGGCCAACAACGCGGCTGGCCTTGATGCCGGGCGCCGGTTCCAGTTCGTACATGGTGACCACCGGCCCCATGCGCACGGCATCGATGGAGCCCTTGACGTTGAAATCCTCAAGCACGGTTTCCAGCAGGCGCGCATTCTTTTCCAGCGCCAGCTTGTCCATCTTCGGCGCGGACTGCTCCTTGGGGTCGGCCAGCAGGTCCAGCCCCGGAAGCTCGTAATTGTCGAACAGGTCGCCCTGCCGGCTGCGTGCGTTGATCTGGGCCGGTTTGATCGGGCGCGAGGGGTCGGTGATTTCCGGTGCGCGGCGTTCGGGCGCAGTTGCCATGGCCTGCGCGGCGGCGGCGCGGTCTTCCTTGGCCTTGCGCGGACGGACCAGCGCCTCGCCTTCATCGGCGGTGATGCGCGGCATCTGCGGCAGGCTGCGCGGAAGGGTGAACAGCCCCGCCCAGTCGATCGCGAACACCCGCCCGGCCAGCACCGCACCGGCCACCAGCGAGATCAGGCCCAGCGCGAAGATCGCCCAGCCCTGGAATCCGCCCGGCAGCAGCGAGGCAAGTCCGCGCACCGCCTTTTCGCCGACAATGCCGGCGAGGCCGCCGACCGAGGCGGGAAAACTGTCGCCCGTATCGGGCCAGACCAGCGACAGCGCGGTGGCAAGGAACAGGGCGGCAAAGAACAGGACGAGCAGCGAATTCCACCACGGATGGGCAGGCGCCTCATCCTCGATATCGCCGGCCAGCCGCCACAGCTTGCGCGCGGCAACGTGGAGCAGGGGCAGGATCAACACGCTGGCAAGGCCAAACAGCATCAGCGCCGCATCGGCCACCCAGGCCCCGGCGCTGCCCATCCAGTTCAGCGTTTCGCCGCCCGCCGCCGTTGAGGACGAGGCATCAGTCTGGTGGTAGGAAATCAGCGCGAGCGTCAGGAAAGCCATGGCGGCCCACAGCAACAGCGCGGCGCCCATTTCGCTCGCGCGACGAACCGACCGGCGCAGAACTGCGCGCCAATTGCCACCCGCCGGCCTGCGAGCTGTTCCCAAGGCCTGAACCGCCATTCCTGCTACCCCCGGTTTTTCTAACGGCACATAATGCGCCTTCCGCGAGTCCGCCGTCAATTGAAGCTTTGCCGGGCGGACTCGGTTCGTCGTTTCAGGGACTCAATCCGTCGATGGCGGCCCAGCCGTCGGGGCGGAGCGAACGGGCGCTTCTGAGGGTCATGCCGCCAAGCGCCAGCACCGGATGCGGCGCCTGCGCGGCCATCAGGCGAAAGCGCAGGGGCCCCAGTCCGCGCGCGCCGGGATGCGACCGCGTGGCATAGACCGGTGACAGGATCAGTGCGTCGGCCCGGCGGCTTTTCGCGATTTCACGCAAGCCGTGGACCGTTACGAGCCGCAGGCAGGCCGGGCCGCGTGCCAGCGCTTCGGGCGGGCCATAGGCGCCATCAGCCCCCCAGCGCCGCGCCTGCCGCGCCGTCCCGGAAAGCACCACAAGGTGACCGAGTGCGCGCGCCACACGCGCCAGTGCCAGGAACCGTGCGCGGCGCGGCGCCCTGTCGAGGTGATAATGGCGAAACACCAGCCCGCTGCCGCGTGGCAGGCGGCGCAGCGCCGCTTCAAGCCCGGCATCGTTGCGTGCATCGGAAACCAGCCATAGCGATGGCAGGGAACCGGAACGGAGGGGCTGGCGCGGGCGCATCGCATCGCTATAGCAGCGCGCCATGAGTGATCCAGCCACGCTTCTTGCCGATGTGAACGCCCGCATCGCCCATGCCGCCGGTGTTGCCCAGCGCCGGGTGCAAGACATTACGCTGATTGCCGTCAGCAAGACTCACGAGGCGGATGCGATCACGCCGCTGATCGCCGCCGGTCAGCGCGTGTTTGGCGAAAACCGCGTGCAGGAGGCGGCCGCCAAGTGGCCCGCCCTGCGCGAGGCGCATGGCGACATTGCGCTGCACCTTGTCGGCCAGCTGCAATCGAACAAGGCGGACGAAGCGGTGGCGCTGTTCGATTGCATCCATTCGCTCGACCGTTCATCGCTGATCACGGCACTGGCCCGCGCGATGGACAAGGCTGGCCGCCCTGTGCCCTGCTTCATCCAGGTGAACATCGGCGCGGAAGACCAGAAAGGCGGCTGCGCGATTGCCGACACCCCGGCGCTGATCGCCGAAGCCCGCGCCGCGCAGATCCCCCTGCTCGGCCTGATGTGCGTGCCGCCGCTCGGTACCGAACCGGCACCCTATTTCGCCCTGCTTGACAAGATCGCGGCGGACAACGGCCTTGCCGGCCTGTCGATGGGCATGAGCGACGATTTCGAAACCGCCATTCTGCTGGGCGCGACCCACGTTCGCGTGGGTTCGGCGCTGTTCGGGGCGCGCGGCTGACCGGCTTGCCTGATTCCGTGAAGTGAGTTAGCTAAACAATACACTTCACGGCTGGAGAAGCCATGCTGATCGAACTTGCCCTGCTGGCTGCCAGCCCTGTCACCCTGCCCGCCGGCCCGGCCCTGACGGAAGAGGTGCGCCGCGTCGACGAGCGGTTCTTTGCCCTGTTCTTCGACCGGCGATGCCACGTGGCAGAAATCCGCGCGATGGTGGCGGACGACATCGAGATGTACCATGACAAGGGCGGCGTCGTGGCGCGCAGCGCCAAGGCTTTCATGGCCGACTATCGCAAGGCCTGCGCCGAGCGCGAAAAGCCGGAGGCTTGGCGATCACGCCGCGAACTGGTGGCCGGCAGCCTGCTGGTCGATCCCGTGCCCGGTTTCGGAGCCATCGAACATGGCGAGCATCGCTTTTTCGAGCGCAAGGGCGAAGGCGCCGAACGCCTCGCCGGCACCGCCCGCTTCACCCAGATCTGGCAAAAGATGCCTTCTGGCTGGAAGCTGAAACGCGTGATCAGCTTCGCCCACAAGGCGGCGGATTGAGAAGCCATCCGCCGCCGGGCGATGGATCAGAATTCCATCGCCACTTCGATGCCGACCGTCCGGCCCTTGGCCAGCGGCGAGAAGGTTCCGGCCGCCGGGTTCGGATCGTAGGGCCGGTTGTTGCCATCCGAATAGATGCCGCCGGCGAAGGGCAGCTGCGTATCGCCGCCGAACTGCACCTCATCCAGCAGGTTGCGACCGAACACGGTGAAACGCATCGCCGGATCGCCGAGGTTCAGCGTCAGGCTGGCATCGAGCCGGTCCGAGGCGGAATTGAAGCCCCAGTTGTTGTCGGTATAGGCAAAGCGCGAACGGTGCTGGAAATCGGCACGCAGCAGCATTTCCGCCTTGCCGCCAAGGCCGAAGCGGTACTGCCCGCCCAGCCCCCAGGTCCAGCGCGGCGCACGCGGCAGATCGAGCAGCAGGTCGGCCGCGTTGATCGATCCGTCCGAATTGATGTCGAACTTCACCGAGGTATAGCGCGCATCGATATGCCCGACACTGGCGGACAGGCGCAGTCCGTCGACGGGCGTGGCGCTCAGTTCCAGTTCCCCGCCACGAATGCGCGCGTCGGCCGTGTTGAAGATCGACTGAGCCAGGCCGGAGGTGGCCGAAGGCACGTTGATCTCGCGCTGCAGGTTGGCAACTTCGTTCTGGAACACGGTGGCTTGCAGGCCAAGGCGGCGATCGGCGCTCTGCCACTTGAAGCCGGCTTCGAAGCTGTCGACCCGTTCGGGCTGATAGGCGGGCGAGCCGAGCGCGGCAGAGACCTGTTCGAAAGCCGCCGGCTGCGTAATACGCAGGTTGTAGCCACCCGAACGCCGCCCGCGTGACCAGCCGCCCCACAGGTAGGCGCCCTCGCTCGCCTGCCAGCCAAGCGTGACGCGCGGCGAGACGGAGTTCCAGCTCGCCTTGTGGGTAAAGCCGTTGTTTTCCGCCGGGTTCAGCGAATTGGTGCCGCTGGTGGGGCAGCTGCCGTCCACCGCGGAACAGGCCGTGCGCGGCCGGACGTAGGTAACGAAGGCTTCCTTCGCCTCGTGCGACCAGCGCAGGCCGGCGGTAAGTTTCAGCCCGTCGGTCAATTCGGCCACGGCCTGCCCATAGATCTCAGCCTGATCGTGCTTCATGCGCCCGCCGCCGTACTGGGTGGCGGCAAGGTAGCGCACCTCCTCGTATCCCACGCTCTGGTGGAACAGATAGGCGCCCAGCGTCAGGTCGATCCGGCCAAGATCGTGGGTGTAGTAGATGTCGTTTGACACCTGCTCCTGCGCGGTGCGCGTGTCCGAATGGAAGATGGTGACCGGCGAGGAATCGATGTCGTTGCGGGTCGACAGGTCATATTTGCGCCAGCCGAACACGTTGGTCAGCACGCCCTCGCCCATCTCGTAGTCGGCGCGGGCCGAAACGAAGCGGCTGCGCGAATGGTGATAGCCCGGTTCGTTGATCGACAGGCTGAAGCTGCCGCGCGCGTTCTGGCCGTTGTTGTGCGTCGGCGCGCCATCGCCGTCGCTGCGGTTCCATTCGCCCTTCACCGTCACGGTCAGGGCGTTGGCCCTCAGGGCTATCGCGCCGCGCAGCACCGTGTTGTCATAGCCGCCCACCGATCCGCCGGTCAGCGCGTTGCGGAAATAACCGCCGTCGCTGGTGTGGAGCGCCCCCAGACGGATCGCGAAGTTTTCGGAGAGCGGTCCGGAAACGACCAGCCGCGCCGTGCCGAGCGGCGAGCCACGCCCGCTGTCAATCGGCGCCTCCATGCCAAGCCGCGCGTGGCCTTCCCAGCCATCGAACGACGGGTTCGCAGTCTGCACCAGAACCGCGCCGCCCGTGGTGTTGCGGCCAAAGACCACGCCCTGCGGGCCGCGCAGCACTTCCACCCGGTTGACATCAAGCGCGTCGAACACCGTACCCGCATTGACGCCAAGATAGACGCCGTCGACGTAAAGGCCGACCGCCGGATCGATCGACGGGATGGAGCTGTTCACGCCCAGCCCGCGGATCGCGAAGTTCGACACCCCCTTGAAGGTGCCAATCTCGTCCAGCGAGACGTTGGGCATGGTCTGGGTGAGCGAGGCCAGCGTGGTGAACTGGCGCGCTTCCAGTTCGCTTTCGCCGAGCACCGCAACGCTGCCGGAATAGGTGAACACGGTTTTCCGGTCGCCATCCGCCTTGACGATGATCAGCGCATCGTCGTCCTTCGCCTCTTCGGCGCGGACGGATGAGACCGGTGCGATGATGGCACTGCCAAGCAGCAGCGCAATACGGATCCTGGCGTTCATTCTGGCTCCCCTACCACAGTCGCGTGGCAAATTTAATCGATCGATTAAATTCAATGGGAGCGCCCAATAGCGCCGCTTTTCGCAATTGCAACATCAATCGGAAAAGCGGCGTTTCCGTAACGTCAGTCAGCGCCGTGGCGGTTCAGTTCGTCGCCGCTCAGGGTAACGACGTGCAGCAGGTTGGTGGCACCGGGGGTGCCAAACGGAACGCCGGCGAGCGCGATCAGTTTCGACCCCGCCGTGCCGAAGCCGTGGCGCAGCGCCATGCGCTTGCCCTTGGCGATCATTTCCTCGAAGGAGCCGATATCGCGGGTGTGGACGGCGTGCGCGCCCCACAGCAGGGCCAGCTTGCGGGCGATCTTGCCTGAAGGCGTCAGCACCAGCATAGGCACGTCAGGCCGTTCACGCGCCACGCGGCGAGCCGTGCTGCCGGAGCCGGTGTAAACGATAATCCCCGAAAGCGTCACGGCCTGGGCGATGGAGGCGCAGGCCTGGGCCAGCGCGTCTGCCGTTGTG
>JBJTLW010000038.1:0-7167 GCA_046063225.1 Novosphingobium sp.
TTGCGCGAGGTGTTCGAGGATGCGGGCAAGAATTCGCCCGCGATCATCTTCATCGACGAGATCGATTCGATCGCACCCAAGCGCGGGCAGGTTTCGGGCGAGGCGGAAAAGCGCCTTGTTGCCCAGTTGCTCACCCTGATGGACGGGCTGCACGCCCGCTCCAACGTCGTCGTCATCGCCGCGACCAACCGGCCCGATGCGATCGACGAGGCGCTGCGCCGGCCCGGCCGGTTCGACCGCGAAATCATCGTCGGTGTGCCGGACGAGAAGGGCCGCCGCGAGATCATCGGCATCCACACCCGCGGCATGCCGCTGGGCCCGGACGTCGATCTCGATGAACTGGCGCGCACCAGCCACGGCTTCGTCGGCGCCGATCTAGCCGCGCTGGCGCGCGAGGCCGCGATCGAGGCCGTGCGCCGGATCATGCCGCAGCTTGATCTGGAAGCGCAGACGATCCCGCCGGAAGTGCTCGAAAACCTGTCCGTCACCCGCAGCGACTTTGTCGAGGCGCTGAAGCGCGTGCAGCCGAGC
The DNA here is from genome assembly GCA_046063225.1 of Novosphingobium sp. Taxonomy (GTDB): domain Bacteria; phylum Pseudomonadota; class Alphaproteobacteria; order Sphingomonadales; family Sphingomonadaceae; genus Novosphingobium. Next base: position 532 of record JBJTLW010000038.1, read on the forward strand.
GCCATGCGCGAGGTGATGGTGCAGGTGCCCAATGTCGGCTGGGATGATGTCGGCGGCGTGCCCGAAGCGGAAGAGCGCCTGCGCGAAGGCATCGAACTGCCGCTGAAACACGCCGAGGCCTTCCATCGCCTCGGCATCCGTCCGGCCAAGGGCTTCCTGCTCTATGGCCCGCCGGGAACCGGCAAGACGCTGCTCGCCAAGGCGGTCGCCAAGGAGAGCGAGGCGAACTTCATCTCGATCAAGAGCTCGGACCTTCTGTCCAAGTGGTATGGCGAGAGTGAACAGCAGATCAGCAAGCTGTTCGCCCGCGCCCGCCAGGTCGCGCCCTGCGTGATCTTCATCGACGAGATCGACAGCCTGGTGCCGGCGCGCGGATCGGGTGCCAACGAACCGCAGGTGACGGGCCGGGTGGTCAACACGATCCTCGCCGAAATGGATGGGCTGGAAGAGCTGCAATCGGTCATCCTGATCGGTGCGACCAACCGTCCCGGTCTGGTCGATCCGGCGATCATGCGTCCGGGCCGCCTTGACGAGCTGATCTATGTCGGCACGCCCAATGTGGAAGGTCGCGAACAGATCCTTGGCATTCACACCGCCAAGATGCCGCTTGCCAAGGACGTCGATCTGAAGGCCATTGCCGCGCAGACCGAACGGTTCACCGGCGCCGATCTGGAAGACGTCGTCCGCCGCGCGGGCCTCAACGCCATCCGTCGCGGCGGGGCCAAGGCCAAGACCGTCACCGGGGAAGACTTCGCCGCGGCCCTGGCCGACAGCCGGGCAACGGTGACGGCGGAAATGGAAGCGGAATACGGCAAGATGAAGGGCGAACTGAAAAAGCGCGCCATGGCCGTACCCCAGATCGGCTTCCTCGCGCCGGGCATGGTCGAACCGCTGCGCCCGAAGAAGCACGGGTAGGCAAGACAGACAAACGGGCCGGAGCGATCCTCCGGCCCGTTCGCTGGTTTGGGCTGTGCCGACGCCCGCTTACTGATCTAGCGGCGATTCCTTGAAATCGATGGGCTTCTTGATCGACGGCACGCAGAAGCTCTGGCGGTCTGCGACCACGAAGCTGGTCGGTCCCATCTGATTGTTGACGTTCACACCCCGGCGGCGCGGCGCGTCCGGCTGGCGAACGATGTCGTAGCAGACAAGGTGCATCGCAGGGTTGGCAACGCGATAGCGCTTGCCGTTGTGGACCTTGGTTGACGGGTTGCAGATCATCACCGGTCGGCCAAGCACGATTTCCCCCCGCCCGAACTGGTCGCTGACCTGCAGCTTTTCCGGATTCAGGGGCTTTGATTCCGGCACGCGGTAGCATTGGAAATGATCGCCCTTCACATCGATGGGCGGAGCGGCTGCGGGCCTGCCTTCGAACGCAACCTCCCGAATTTCGACGCGCTTGGCAAAGGTCTGCGACACGGCCTGGACCGACTGGACGACCAATTCGACCCGGCGCACATTGTTCACCGCCGGAAAGGTGTTGATGTGCGGACCCGAGCTTCCGACCGCTACATTGCCGCCCCCCACGGCGCCCACCTGGTTGCCGTTGGCATCGTAGAAGTTGAGCATGTAGGTGGCGACGCCTTCGGCCCGGACGTTGATGTCGTTCCACAGGTAGAACTGGGTGAGATCGTACGACTGATCGAGGGTGAAGGTGATCGTCCCCAGCATGTCGTTGGTGCCCTGAAAGCCGTTGAACGGCGCGGCGGCGTTGAAGTTGCCATCGTTGATTTGCGACAGCGGATAGGTCGGATTGCCGTTGGTAATGGTCGAGGTAACCCCGACAATCTTGCTTGGCCCCATGATCGATTGGGCCGAAGCGGCGGATGCTGTGCCTGCGGCAAGCAGGGCGAGCGCCATTGCTATGGATTTCATGGTTAGTCTCCGTCATTCGTGCCAGCGCAAACAGGGCTGGCCATCCCGCGAGCCGGTCCATGGGTACCTGCGCCGTACCGTGCCGCTCGGACAAAGGTCGCCTCTGCGCGCCTCGCGGTTCACCGGAGCGCGACGAAATTTTTTACATATGTGAATTCAACGCTCTGGAGGCGATCTGGTCAGCCCGGCGCGTCTTCATCGTCCTGCAAGGGGAAGCGCAGCGTGATGACGAGGCCCTTTTCGGTGAAATCGCGCGCGATGCTGCCCTGCAATTGCCGGGCCGAGCTTTCCGCCAGCTTCGTGCCGAAACCCTGACGGTCGCCCTCCGCGGGGGCCTGCGGGGTGAAGGCGCAGTGTTCCTGCCAGGTGAGGACGGCTTCGTCCGAAGCGTCGATCAGCCATTCCACGGATAGCCGCCCGCCCGGCTGCGACCAGGCGCCGTATTTGACCGCGTTGGTCGCCAGTTCGTGCAGGACCAGGCCCAGCGGCAGGGCGAGCTTGTCCGACAGGGGCAGGGACGGCCCGTCGATCGTGCAGGGGTTGGCTTCCGAGCGGTAGGGCGCGAGTGCGGTTTCGACGAGCTGGCCAAGGTCGGCGGCCTGGCTGCCGCCACCGCTCTGCGTCAGCTGGTGAGCGGAAAGCAGCGCGGTAATGCGGGTGGCGACCCGTTCCAGCGCCGGCTTTGCCGCCGCATCGCCCTTGCCCGACATGCGCACGATGGCCAGGACCACGGCAAACAGGTTCTTGATCCGGTGATTGAGCTCACGCGAGAGAAGGTCCGCCCGGTCCTTGGCGCGTTCCAGTTCGTCGGCGTTGGCGGCGCGCACTTCGGCGTCGATCAGCCGGCGCACCTGCCACATGCCTAGCGCCAGCACGGCCAGCACCATCAGCAGCAGCAGCACCAGACCCGGCACGATCCGCGCTTCGGCCGATGCGGCGCGCTGGCCCGCATCGAAGGCTGCGGTGCGCTCGACCTGCTCGTAGGTGGCGAGCGCGGCGCGCAGCTGCTCCATCGTTTCCTGCCCTTTGTTCGACAGGATGCGCAGGCGCGCCTCTTCGGTGGCGCCTTGCGAAATGAGCAGCACCGAATTGTCCATTTCCTGGAACTTCGCCTCGGTCAGGCGGGCGATCTGTTCGACGGCATCGCGGCTGGCCGATTGCGGATCGTCGGCCGTGTAGAGCCGCAGCCGGTCGATCGCCGGGCGATAGCCTTTGCGCGCTTCCTCGAACGGGGCAAGATAGCGCCGGTCGCCCGTGATGAAATAGCCGCGCTGGCCGGTTTCACCGCTGGTCGTCAGCTCCAGGATTTCGTGCAGCGAGGTGATGATGGCATCGGTGCGCTGCGCCTGCGAGCGTTGCTGGCGCTCGGCGCTGACGGTGTCCCAGACGAGCGCCATGGAAATGAGCAGCAGGAAACCCAGCGCTATCAGCACGCCGAAGCCATCGTTGCGGCTGCTGTTCCACCACAGGCCGATATCGTGCAGCAGCCCGCCGCCGGACGACGACGACCGGCTGCGCGACGTTCGCGATTTCCCAGGCAGCTTCATAGGCATGGGTTAAACCGCCTTGCTTCGGCAAATATCAGTGTGCCGCTCCCCAGCTTGGGCCAGTGCCTATTTCGACGCCAAGCGGAACGTCCAGCTTCACCGAAGGTTCCGCCGCTTCCGCCATCACGCGTTCAATAACCGCGCTGGCGGCAGCAACGTCCGCTTCGGGCAATTCGAAGACCAGTTCGTCGTGGACCTGAAGCAGCATCCGCACCTTGTCGAGGCCGGCTTCGGCAAGCGCCGGTCCCATGCGTACCATGGCGCGCTTGATGATGTCGGCGCTGGTGCCCTGGATCGGCGCGTTGATCGCGGCGCGTTCGCTGCCCTGCCGTTCCGCCCCGTTGGCCGAGGAAATGCGCGGGAACCACGTCTTGCGGCCGAACAGCGTTTCGGAATAGCCGCGCGCCCGCACACTCTCCAAAGTATCGTGGATATAGCGCTGGATGCCGGGGAACCGCTTGAAATAGAGGTCGATCACCGCCTGCGCCTCGTCCGCTGGCATGCCCAGCCGGCCGGCCAGTCCCCAGCGGCTGATGCCGTAGAGGATGGCGAAGTTCACCGTCTTCGCGCGGGCGCGGGTATCGCGCGTGACCTCGCCGAACATTTCCTGCGCCGTGCGGGCGTGGATGTCCTCGCCATTGGCGAAGGCTTCCTTCAGTTCCGGCACGTCGGCCATATGCGCCGCCAGCCGCAGCTCGATCTGGCTGTAGTCCGCCGCCAGCAGGACATTGCCCGGTTCGGCGACAAAGGCATCGCGGATCTGGCGGCCGATTTCGGTGCGGATCGGAATGTTCTGCAGGTTCGGTTCGGTGGATGAGAGCCGCCCGGTCTGCGCGCCGACCAGGCTGTAGCTGGTGTGGACGCGGCCCGTCTTGGGGTTGATTGCCGCCTGCAACGCCTCGGTATAGGTGGAGCGCAGCTTGGTGAGCTGCCGCCATTCAAGCACCTTGGTGGCAATTTCCGCGCCTTCACCCGAAAGGCCTTCCAGTACCGACTGGTCCGTCGAATACTGGCCGCTCTTGCCCTTCTTGCCGCCCTTGAAGCCCATCTTGTCAAACAGGATGTCGCCCAGCTGCTTGGGACTGCCGATGGTGAATTCCTGGCCCGCAAGGCCGTGGATTTCGCCTTCAAGCTTGGCAATTTCCTCGGCAAAGGTGGCCGACAGGCCGGCAAGGCGTTCCCGGTCCACCTTGATGCCGTGGCGCTCCATCTGGGCGACGACCGGCACCAGCGGCCGGTCCACCCGTTCGTAGATGCGCGTGCCGCCTTCATGGCTCAGCCGCGGTTTCAGCACCCGGTGCAGGCGCCAGGTGACGTCCGCATCCTCGGCGGCGTATTCGGTGGCGCGGCCAACGGGCACTTCGGCAAAGGAAATCGCCTTCTGGCCGGTGCCGCAGACGTCCTTGAAGGCAATGCAGGTGTGCGACAGGTGGCGCTGCGCCAGTTCGTCCATGCCATGCCCGCCACCGATCCCGTCGATCGCGCGGCCGGCGTCGAGATCGAAGGAGATCACCATCGTATCGTCGAGCGGGCCAACGGCGATGCCGTGGCGCGCCAGCACGTTGAGATCGTACTTCGCGTTCTGCCCCACCTTCAGAACGGCATCGCTTTCCAGCAGCGGCTTCAGCAGGGCGAGCGCCTGATCGCGGTCTATCTGCTGCGGGCGTTCGGCAAACATGTCGCTGCCGCCGTGGCCAAGCGGGATGTAGCAGGCGTCGTTCGGCCCCAGCGCCAGGCTCACCCCGACGAGATCGGCCTTCATGGCATCGAGCGCGGAGGTTTCCGTATCGAAGGCCACGAGGCGCGCGGCAAAGGCGCGGTCGATCCAGACCTGGAGCCGGTCAGCGCTCTGCACGCATTCGTAGGCGGAAATATCGACGGCGGGCATGGCCGGAAGAGGCTGGCGATTACCCTCCGGCGCCTTGGCGGCACCGGCGGTAACCGGCTTGGCGGGGTTGAGATCGGTGCGCCGTTCGGGGCTGCCGCGGCCATCGCCCAGCCGCTTCAGCAGGCTGTGGAAACCGTGTTCGGTCAGGAAATCGGCCAGCGGATCGGGCGGGATCTGGTCCAGCTTGAAATCGTCGAGCGGCATCGGCAGGTCGCAGTCTTCCTTCAACTGCACCAGCACGCGCGACAGGCGGGCCATGTCGGCCTGCTCGATCAGGCTTTCGCGCAATTTGGAGGGCTTCATGTCCGGCGCGGCGGCGAGAGCGGCTTCCAGTCCGCCATGCTCTTGGATCAGCTTGGTCGCGGTCTTGGGGCCAATGCCGCGAATGCCCGGCACGTTGTCAACCGAATCGCCCATCAGCGCCAGCACGTCGCCCACCAGCGCGGGCGGCACGCCGAACTTTTCCTCCACCTCGGGAATGTCGATGCGCAGGTTCTTCATCGTGTCGAGCATGTCGATCCGCCCGCCCTTGCCGCAGGGGCCGACGAGCTGCATCAGATCCTTGTCCGACGATACGATGGTCACGTTCCAGCCGCGTTCGCAGGCGGCGTGGGCATAGGACGCGATCAGATCGTCCGCCTCAAGCCCTTCCACTTCGATGCACGGCAGACTGAAGGCGCGCGTGGCATCGCGAATCAGGGGGAACTGCGGCTTCAGGTCTTCGGGCGGGGGCGGGCGGTTGGCCTTGTACTGATCGTAGATCTCGTTGCGAAAGCTGACACCCGATGCGTCCAGGATGACCGCAAGGTGCGTAGGGCCATCGGCCTTGTGCAGATCGTCGGCCAGTTTCCACAGCATCGTCGTGTAGCCATAGACCGCGCCCACGGGCGTGCCCTGCGGATTGGTAAGCGGGGGCAGGCGGTGATAGGCGCGGAAGATATAGGCGGACCCATCGACCAGATAGAGGTGTTGCGGCGATTCCATGGGCGAATCTCTAGCAGCATTGCGGGGGCATGCCAGCCGCAGACTGGGGAAAACCTGTGGCCATAAGCCTGCCACAATTGCCTGCTACATACAAAAAATCGGCGGAATTTCGCCATTCCGGCATCCTGCGTATAGCGGGAGAGCTAGTAACACTTGCATCCTTCTTTCAATCGCATTATTTGTCGCCGTGAAGTCTACCATATGAGTAGGCTTTACCGGGCAAGACCTGCGGCTTCGCGCCAATGGATTGAACGGGGTCCACTCGCTTAAGGATTACGATACATGCGCAAGATCGTTCTCGCCGCCGCTGTTGCCGGCGTCTTCGCTCTCTCGGCTTGCAAG
>JBJTLW010000039.1:0-24534 GCA_046063225.1 Novosphingobium sp.
ACGTTGCGCGAAAAGCCCAGATGATCGCGCAGGGCGAACAGCATGTCCGGCCCGGCATCTTCCGGCAGGTACTTGGCCTTGGCGCTGAAGGGGAACTGCGCCATCGGCCCGAAGACGTGGCAATGGGCGTCCACGGCCCCCGGCGGCGGCGTGAAGCAGGGCTTGGACGGGCTGGAATGCCAGCTGACGATGCGTTCATTGCTCATGCGAAAACCACTCCATCCATCAGCTTGCGCGCGGTGCGCAGCAGGGCCGCGCTGATGACCTCGCCCGCCTCGTTCACCTCCAGCACGCAGGACATTTCGCCGGTCGGATGTTCCACCGACAGGGTCTTGCGCGGCCCCTCGGGCACCACGGCAACCTCTGCTGCGGGCGTGCCCGGGATAAGGCAGGAGGTCGCCACGCTGACCGCGCCAAGCACGCCGATGGTGGCATGGGCCCGGTGCGGAATGAAGCTGCGCACGCAGACCGCGCCGCCATTACGCGGCGGGGCGACGAGCATCATCTTGGGCACGCTCTTTTCCTTGACGTCCCCCAGGTTCATCCGTTCGCCCACCGCCAGCCGGATTGCCTCGATCCGCGCCTTGAGCTCGGTGTTGGCGTCCAGCCAGTCGCGATCCTCGTAGCCGGTGATGCCGAGATCGGCCGCCTTCATCACCACGCAGGGCATGCCGTTGTCGATCAGGGTCACGGCAACGCCGTTAACCTCGTCGACGGCGTTACCACTGGGCAGCAGCGCGCCGCAGGATGATCCCGCCGTGTCGCGAAATTCGGTGGGGATCGGGGCATGGGTGCCGGGAACGCCATCGATGGCGGCATCGCCCGAATAGGTGACGACACCGCCCGGCGTCTGCACCGTCGCCACGGCGACCTGCCCGGTATTCTCCATGAAGATCGCCACCCGCGTTTCATCGCCGGTTGCCGCAACCAGCCCGCGCTCGATCGCGAAGGGGCCGACACCGGCAAGTATGTTGCCGCAGTTCTGCGCATCGGTGACGATCGCCTGATCGACGAAAACCTGCAGGAACAGGTAATCGACATCGATCCCCGCGCGCGCCGATTTCGATACGACCGCGACCTTGCTGGTCAGCGGGTCCGCGCCACCCATGCCATCGATCTGCACCGGATCGGGCGATCCCATGACGCGCAGCAGAAAGGCATCGCGCGCGGCCGGATCGGCAGGCAGATCGGACTTCAGGAAATAGCCGCCCTTCGACGTGCCGCCCCGCATCCACATACAAGGCGCCGAGATTGCCTGGTTGCTGCCCCTTCCGGGCGGAAAACCGGTGCCCACTTTTCCTGAAGGGGCAGGCTCAGACATATTTCAGGCCTTCCTTCTCCAGCCGCTCGCGCATCTTGTACATATCGAGCCCGAGCACCCCGGCGGCGAGCTTTGCCCGCTTGTCCGCCTCGTTGGCTTCGCGGGCGCGGGCGGCTTCGAGCACCGTTTCGGCATTGGCGCGCGGCACCACGCAGACGCCATCGTCATCAGCCACGATCACATCGCCGGGATGAACCAGCGCCCCGGCGCAGACCACCGGGACGTTCACCGAACCGAGTGTGTTCTTCACCGTGCCCTGGGCAAAAACCGCCTTCGACCAGACGGGAAAGCGCATCTCGGTCAGATCGCGGACATCGCGCACGCCGGCATCAATGATCAGGCCGCGGCATCCCCGCGCCTGCGCCGATGTCGCCAAAAGGTCGCCGAAATAGCCATCTTCGCAGGGGCTGGTCGGCGCGAGGACCAGGATATCGCCCTCTTTCAGCTGTTCAATCGCAACGTGGACCATCCAGTTGTCGCCCGGAGGCGAAGAGATGGTCACCGCCGTCGCCGCGATCCGCGCGCCGGAATAGATCGGGCGCATGTAACTCGCGAGCAGGCCGGTGCGCCCTTGCGCTTCGTGCACCGTCGCCACCCCGCATTCGGCAAGGCCGTTGACCACGTCAATCGGTGCGCGATCAATGTTTTGCACCACAACACCGCTCATAGCTCCGCTCCTCGGCCAGACTGCACTGAGCCTCCGGCTTAACGGGGCAGCGCCGCAGGAGAAAGCACAAGTCTGGCTTCGTGATAAGTTTTCGCTAAGATGGCAGCTATGGATATCTGGGATTTCAACCTGCGGCACCTGCGCGCAATCGTCAAAATTGGCGAACTTGGCACGATGAACGCGGCGGCGCAGGCGGTAAATCTGACGCAACCGGCGATAACGCAGGCGCTCAGCCGCATTGAAGCCATGCTGGGCGTTTCCCTGTTCGAACGGCGGCATAACGGCATGGCCAACACGCCCGCGGCAGACCTGTTCCTGCCGCGCGTGCGCAGCGCGCTTGATCACGTGGCCAACCCCAACGTGACGATGAGCCGGATGCGCGCCCTGCTCGCCCTGGCCGATTCAGGCAGTTATGCCGGGGCCGGGGCCATGACCGGCCTGTCGCTGCCTTCGCTTCACCGCGCCGTGACCGATCTGGCGCTGGCATCGCGCAAACCGCTGGCCGAGCGGCGCGGCAAGATCGTCATCCTCACCGAAGCGGGCGAGGCCATGGCGCGGTCGTTCCGCCTTGCGCGGGTCGAGCTGGAAAGCGGGCTTGCCGAACTGGCCGCCGCGCGCGGACACGAAACGCGCCGCATCGCCATTGGCGCCATGCCGCTTTCGCGCGCCCGGGTACTGCCCGCCGCCGTCACCCGCTTTCTCGCACGCAATCCCGGTGTCCGCGTGAGCATCATCGAAGGGTCGCGTGCCGAACTGGTGGAACCGCTGCGCAACGGCGCTATCGACCTGATGATCGGCGCACGCCGCGAACCGATGATCGAACCGGACCTGTTGCAGCAGGATCTGTTCCGCGACCGGCTGGTCGCCATCGGCCGCAAGGGCCATCCCCTATCCGGCGCCAGCGCAAAGGCTGGCGAACTCGCCGCCTATCCGTGGGTCGTGCCGGCGCCAGGCGCGCCGCTGCGCCTGATCTGGGACCAGTTCTTTGCGCGAGAGGGCATAGATGCGCCGAAGGTTCCGGTCGAATCCGGATCGGTGATGACGATCCGGCAATTGCTGATGGACAGCGACTTCCTGACGCTGCTGTCGCCGGATCAGATGGCCGTGGAGCTGGAGGCCGGCTGGGTCGAGACGATTGCCAACCTGCCCGACGACCTTGACCGCATGATCGCCGTCACCACGCGCGCATCATGGCGGCCGACCGCCGTGCAGGCCGAATTCCTCGAAGACCTGGCCGCCGTGTCCGCCCGCTAGGTTCACGCGGCTTCCAGCAGCATGGTGGCCCCTGCCGTGTTGGAAATCGGGATGTGGTAATTGCGGTGTATCTCCCGCGCGGCAGGGCCAAGCGCGCCGCGCGCGGCAATCCAGTTCAGCACTTCCACGCCCTGCGTCCCGGCCAGCCGCACGATTTCGTGGATCGAATCGCGGGTCAGGGCATCGGGATCGGCGGCAAGGTTATCCATGCAGAAGGTGTCGTAATCGCGGTTCATGAAGCCGGCCCGTTCGCCATCAAGCTGGTGCGACAGCCCTCCGGTGCCGATGATCACCACCCGTTCCGCGCCCTGCCACGCCTGCAAGGCGCGATGGACGGAGCGCCCGAGCGCCAGGCATCGCTTTGCCGAGGGCAAGGGGTGCTGCACGGTGTTGATGCCGATGGGCACGACCCGCACCGGCCATTCCTGCGCATCGGGCCAGGCAAGTTCGAACGGTATCGACAGCGCGTGATCGACCAGCATTTCCTGGCAGGTCAGCGGATCGAATTCATCGGCCACCAGCTGCTCGATGATGTGCCACGACAGTTCCGGATGGCCCTGCATCGTCTTGTAGATCGGCAGCCCCCAGCCTTCGTCCGCATTGGCATAGCTTTCGGCCGCGCCGATGGCGAAGGTAGGCATCTTGTCGAGAAAGAAGTTGAGCCCGTGATCGTTCGAAAAGGTGATCGCCACATCGGGTTTCACCCGGTCCAGCCATTCATGCACGGGCGGGAAGCCATCGAAGAACGGCTTCCAGTACGGATCCTGCTTCAGCCCCTTGTGAATGGCCCCACCGATCGACGGGACATGGCTGGTGAAATAGGCGCCAACGATCTCGGCCATTTCGCTTCTCCTTATGCCTGATCGAGCAGGCGCTGCTTGAACGCGTCGACCGTAAGTCCGGTCTGCATGGCGCCAACGTCCTGCACGTTCAGTCCGAAAATTCCGGCCAGCTTGGCGAGGTAATAGATGTTCCCGCCGGCCGCGATCATGCCCAGAACGTCGCGCGCCGCCACGGCTTCGCGCTGCTGGGGTGTCAGGTTGAACCGCGCGCAATAGGCGGCCTCGTCATCGAGGAAGGCTTGCCGGTTTTCGGCGCGATTGAACGAAAAGCACATGGCGTTGAGCGCATAGCCTTTGCGCGCCGCATCGCCATCGAACAGGGTGGTGCCGGGAATGGGCTTTCCCTTTTCACCGATCATCGAAGCAATGGTCATCGTCTTGTCTCCCCTGCGGGCTTCATGGCATCGCGAAGTAGGGGCTGGCGCAGCCGACGAGTTGATCAGGATCAAGAACCGCGCGATCCGCTGGATCTGCGCCGCGCTTCGGAATGCAATTAGCCTGAACTTATGGCAGCTGGGCACAAAGAATTTGCCGCAGGGGCGCACTGGGCGCAGGCCACGCAAGCATGACGCAGACCATCGCCCTTGTCGGCTTCGGAGAGGCCGGATCGACCTTCGCCACAGCGGCGGGATGGGCCGGCTGTGCGCGGGGTTGGGACATTGACGTTGTCCGGCGCGCGGCGATGAACGCGTGCGGCGTGGTCGCGGCAGGCAGCGCGGCCGAAGCGCTGGCGGATGCCGACCTTGTCCTGTCGCTCGTGACGGCCGACCAGGCGCTGGTCGCCGCCGATGGCAATGCCGGCGCACTTTGCCCCGGAACGATCTGGTGCGACATGAACTCGGTCGCGCCTGAAACCAAGCGCGCCGCCGCGCGGGCGGTGGAAGCAGCGGGCGGACACTATGTCGACGTTGCCGTTCTGGCCCCGGTCAATCCGGCGCGCCTGAACGTGCCGCTGCTCTTGGCGGGGCGCGCGGCCGAGACCGCCGCACAGGCTCTGCGCGCGGCCGGCTTCACCAATACCCGCGTAGTCGGCGATGAGATCGGCCGCGCAAGTGCGATCAAGATGATCCGTTCGGTCATGGTCAAGGGGATCGAGGCGCTGGCGGCGGAGATGATGCTCGCCGCCGAAGCGGCTGGGGTCGCCGACGAAGTGCTCGCCTCGCTCGACGCCAGCGAAAAGGCCATGCCCTGGCGCGAACGGGCGGACTACAACATCGAACGCATGGTCACGCACGGGCTGCGGCGCGCGGCGGAAATGGAAGAATCGGCACGCACGCTCTCTGGTCTGGGCGTGGAGCCGATCATGACTGCGGGAACTGTCCGCCGCCAGCGCGCGCAGGCCGGAAACCCGATCGAGAGGAGTGCCAAGGGATGACGATGATTATCGACTGTCACGGCCACTACACCGTGCTGCCCCGCGCGCACGACGAATGGCGCGAAGCGCAGAAGGCCGCTTTCAAGGCTGGCAGCGAATGCCCGCCCTACCCTAGCATTTCCGATGACGAGATCCGCGAAACCATCGAATCGAACCAGCTGCGCCTGATCCGGGAACGCGGCGCGGACATGACGATCTTTTCGCCGCGCGCCAGCGCCATGGCCCCGCACGTCGGCGATCAGACGGTCGCGGTGAAATGGGCGCAGGTGTGCAACGATCTTATCGCGCGTGTCGTCGGGCTCTACCCGGAGGTCTTTGCCGGCGTCTGCATGCTGCCGCAAAGCCCTGAGGCCGACATGTCCAGTTCCATCGCGGAACTCAAGCGCTGCGTCGACATGGGCTTCATCGGTTGCAACCTCAACCCCGATCCCGGCGGCGGCCACTTCAAGCATCCGCCGCTGACGCACGAATACTGGTTCCCGTTCTACGAGAAGATGTGCGAGCTGGACGTGCCGGCGATGATCCACGTTTCGGGCAGCTGCAACCCGGCGATGCACGCCACCGGCGCCTATTACATCGCCGCCGATACCATCGCCTTCATGCAGCTGCTGGAAGGCGATCTGTTCAGCCGTTTCCCCACCCTGCGCTTCATCATTCCGCATGGCGGCGGCGCGGTGCCCTATCATTGGGGGCGCTATCGCGGACTGGCGGACATGCTGAAGAAGCCCGATCTTTCCGGCCATCTGATGAACAACGTGTTTTTCGACACCTGCGTCTATCACCAGCCGGGCGTGAACCTGCTGGCCGATGTGATCGACAACAAGAACATCCTGTTCGGCAGCGAAATGGTGGGCGCGGTGCGCGGCATCGATCCCACCACCGGCTTCTATTTCGACGATACCAAGCGCTATGTTGACGCGCTGGATATCTCCGATGCCGAACGCCACGCGATCTTTGAAGGCAACGCCCGCCGGGTCTTCCCGCGCCTTGACGCCCAGTTGAAGGCCCGCGGCCTGTGACCACCTGGCTGACCAACGCCTGGTACGTTGCCGGCTGGGACAGCGACATCGATTCCTCGCCGATGGCGCGCACGATCTGCGGCGTGCCGATGGTGTTCTATCGCAAGCTTGACCGCACCGTCGTGGCATTGCGCGATGCCTGCCCGCACCGGCTCTTGCCGCTGTCGATGGGCATCAAGGAGGGCGACTCGCTGCGCTGCAAGTACCATGGCCTGCTGCTGGGGCCGGATGGCGCGGCGCAGGAAATGCCGCTGAAGGACGCGCCGGTGAATAGCCGCGTGTGCGCCGAGGCCTATGTCACGCACGAACGGCACCGCTTCGTCTGGGTCTGGATCGGGGACCGGGACAAGGCCGATCCCGCGCTGATCCCGGACCTGTGGCCCTGTTCGGCGGACGATTGGGTGTTTGACGGCGACTATTACCACATCGCCTGCGATTACCGGCTGATGATCGACAACTTGATGGACCTGACCCACGAGACCTATGTCCATGTCGGCTCGATCGGTCAGCCCGAGATTCTCGAGGCACCGATCGAAACACGGGTCGATGGCGAAGACGTCTATGTCACGCGCTGGATGCCGGGCGTCGATGCGCCCCCGTTCTGGCGCAGCGCTCTGGGCAAGGAGGGTGCGGTCGATCGCTGGCAGGTGTGCCGGTTCCTCCTGCCCTCGGCCGTAATGATCGACGTTGGCGTCGCTCCGGTCGAAGCCGGCGCGACCATCGAGCAGCACGACAGCGGCGTGCGCGGCATGGTGGTCGATTTCATGACCCCCGAAACCGAGAACAGCCATCACTATTTCTGGGGCATGGCACGCAATTTCGATATCGACGATGTTGGCCTGACCGCCCGGATGAAGCGCCAGCAGGGCGGTGTCTTTGCCGAAGACCTTGCGATCCTGGAGGCGCAGCAGAGGTCGATTGACGCCAATCCCGCGCTGCGGCTGATGGCCTATGAAATCGACGAGGGCGGCGTGCGATCACGCCAGATCATTGCCCGGGCGATGAAGCGCCAAAGCGAAGGACCAGTCTCATGAACCACATCGGCTCGATCCACGATTATCTGGCCGAATTTGACGATATCCCCGGCACCCGCGTCTATACGGCGGCGCGGGCGCGGCAGGGCTATCACCTCAACCAGTTCGCCATGAGCCTGATGAAGGCGGAAAACCGCGAGCGCTGGAAGGCGGGGGAAAGCGCCTATCTCGACGAATGGAAGCTGACCGAGGACCAGAAGCAGGCCGTGCTGGCGCGCGATTACAACCGCATGCTGGACCTGGGCGGGAACATCTATTTCCTGTCGAAGATCTTTTCGACCGACGGCATCCCCTTTGCCGAGGCCTGTTCGACCATGACCGACATGACTTTTCCCGAATACCGGCAGATGATGCTTGATGGCGGCCGTTCGCCCGAAGGCAATCGCTCGATCAAAGCCAACCGTGCAGCCGCAGGCGAGGCGGGCAACAAGGAGCACTACTGAGATGGCGCGCATCACCGCCGGGGTCGGATCGAGCCACGTGCCGCTGCTGGGCGTCGCGGTCGATCAGGGCAAGTGGCAGGACGATTACTTCGGCCCGATCTTCCAGGGCTATGAATGGACGCGCGAATGGGAAAAGGCGCAGAAGCCGGATGTCATCGTGCTGGTCTATAACGATCACGCATCCGCGTTCGACGCCAACATCATCCCCACCTTCGCCATCGGCTGTGGTGAGCATTACAAGCCCGCCGACGAAGGCTGGGGGCCGCGCCCGGTGCCCGACGTGGAAGGCGCGCCGGATCTGGCCTGGCACATCGCGCAGAGCCTGATCCTTGATGATTTCGACATGACGATCATCAACGAAATGGACGTCGATCACGGGCTGACCGTGCCGCTTTCGATGATGTTCGGCCAACCGGAAAAGTGGCCGTGCAAGGTTATCCCGCTGGCGGTCAACGTCGTCACCTATCCGGTCCCCTCCGGCAATCGCTGCTGGGCGCTGGGCGAGGCGATTGCCCGTGCGGTGGCCAGCTTCCCCGAAGATCTCAACGTGCAGATCTGGGGCACCGGCGGCATGAGCCACCAGTTGCAGGGGCCGCGCGCCGGCCTGCTCAACCGCGAATGGGACAACCGCTTCATGGACCTGCTGGTGGGCGAAAGCCAGGAAGCGCGCCACATCCCGCACATCGAATACCTGCGCGAAACCGGCAGCGAAGGCATCGAAATGGTCATGTGGCTGATCATGCGCGGCGCGCTGGGCCGGGAAACCCGCCTGCTTCATCGCCACTATCACATCCCTTGCAGCAATACGGCCATCGGCCATCTCGTACTGGAGCCTGTAGAATGACCAATCCCATCCGTGTCGCCCTTGCCGGCGCAGGCGCCTTTGGCGAAAAGCACCTCGACGGCCTGAAGAACATCGACGGCGTGGAAATCGTCTCGATCATCAGCCGCACCGCCGAACAGGCCGCCGCCGTGGCGGAAAAATATGGCGCGAAGCACAGTTCGACCGAACTGGAAGACGCCCTCGCCCGTGACGATGTCGATGCGGTGATCCTGTGCACCCCCACGCAGATGCATGCCGAACAGGCGATTGCCTGCATGAACGCCGGCAAGCACGTGCAGGTGGAAATCCCGCTGTCCGACAGCTGGGCCGATGCCGAGGCGGTCGTCGCCAAGCAGAAGGAAACCGGGCTGGTCTGCATGGTTGGCCACACCCGCCGCTTCAACCCTTCGCACCAGTACGTGCACAACCGGATCAAGGCCGGCGAATTCAACGTCCAGCAGATGGACGTGCAGACCTATTTCTTCCGCCGCAAGAACATGAACGCCAAGGGCCAGCCGCGTTCGTGGACCGACCATCTGCTGTGGCACCACGCCGCGCACACCATCGATCTGTTCGCCTATCAGTCGGGCAAGATCGTCGCCGCCAACGTGATGCAGGGGCCAAAGCACCCGGAACTGGGCATCGCGATGGATATGTCGATCCAGATGAAGGCGGAAACCGGGGCGATCTGCACGCTGTCCCTGTCGTTCAACAACGACGGCCCGCTGGGCACCTTCTTCCGCTATATCGGCGATACCGACACCTATATCGCGCGCTACGACGATCTGGTGAACGGCAAGGAAGAGCCGATCGACGTGTCGCAGGTTGATGTCAGCATGAACGGCATCGAACTGCAGGACCGCGAATTCATCGCCGCGATCCGCGAAGGGCGTGAGCCGAATTCGTCGGTCGGCCAGGTGCTCGATTGCTACCGCGTCATCGGCGAGCTGGCGCAGAGCCTGGAAGCGCAGGACGGCTGGTCATGACGCGCGCACTGGCCGGGCGTCACGTCAATCCCATCGGTCTTGGCTGCATGGGGCTGACGCACGGCTATGGCGTGGCGCCGCCGCCGGAAGAGGCCGCCAAGGTGCTTGAGGCGGCGCTCGATCTGGGCGTCGATCACTTCGACACGGCCAATATCTATGGCGCCGGGCGCTGCGAGACGCTGATCGGCAACACGCTGGCGCACCGGCGCAAGGAGTTCTTCCTCGCGTCCAAGACGGGCATCCTGTTTGATGGCGAGAGGCGCGGCACGGATTGCCATCCGGATTCGATCCTGAAATCGCTCGATGCCAGCCTTGCCCGGCTGAAGACCGATCACATCGATCTGTTCTACCTGCACCGCTTCGATTACACCGTGCCGATTGCCGATAGCGTCGGCGCGCTGGTGCGGGCGATGGAGGCGGGCAAGATCCTGTCCTACGGCGTTTCCGAATGGTCCGCCGCCCATATCCGCGAGGCCCATGCCGTCCATCCCGTGGCGGCAGTTCAGACCGAATATTCGCTGTGGACGCGCAATGTCGAAATTGCCGTGCTGGAAACCTGCGCGGAGCTGGGCATTGCCTTCGTTGCCTTTTCTCCGCTGGGACGGGGCGCGCTGGGCAATGGCATCCGCGATACATCCGGCCTGCTGGAAGGCGATATCCGCTTCCCGCATCCGCGCTTCAATGCGGAAAACTGGCCGAAGAACCTGTCGCTGATTGACCGGTTCAACGCCATCGCTGTGGCCAACGGCGTCACCCCGGCGCAGCTTTCGCTGGCGTGGCTGCTATCGCGCGGTGACCATGTTCATGCCATTCCGGGAACGACCCGCATCGATCACCTGCGCGAAAACATGGCCAAGGGCGAATGGCAGCCCGATGCGGCGCTGCTGGAAGAGATCGGCGGTCTGATCAACCAGCAGACCGTGGCCGGCGCGCGCTATCACGCGGCCATGCAGAAGACGATCGACACCGAAAACTTTGCCTGACCGTCAGGCCTGATCGGCCAGCGCGGCAAGCACGGAGCGGCAGGCGGCGTCATCGGGCAGCCAATCGGACGCGAGCAAGCCGCCCGGCCCGAAAATGGCCTGCACCGGATTTTCGCTCTGCGCCGGATCGGCAAGCGCGGCCGCCAGCGGATCGTCAACCGGGCCGTTGGCCCCGCGCAGATGGCGCACCCATGCGGCAATGCCGGCCATGATCGCCGGACAGTCCCGCCCGCGCTGCTGCTGCGCGGCCAGCGTTTCCAGCCAGCGCTGGGGGATCTTCTGGCTGCCGTCCATGGCGATCTGGATCAGCCGATGGTTCAGCGCCGGGTTGGCAAAGCGTGCGATCAGCGCATCGGCATAGGCGGGCAGATCCTGCCCCGGCCCGGCGGCGATCGTCGGCACGGCCTCTTCCCGCATCAGCCGATCCGCCAGCGCGCGGACGACCGGATCGGCAATGGCCTGATGCACATAGGTATGCCCGCGCGACAGGCCGACATAGGCGATCATCGAATGCGCGCCGTTGAGCATGCGCAGCTTGGCGGTTTCATAGGGGCGCACGTCCTGCACCAGCTGCGCGCCCACCTGATCCCAGGCAGGGCGGCCATTGGCAAAGCGGTCTTCGATCACCCATTGGCTGAACGGTTCGGTCAGGACGACAGCTTCATCGCGCAGGCCCAGCATGGCCTCGATCTCGGCCCGGTCGGCATCGGTGGTGGCCGGCACGATGCGGTCTATCATCGCGCAGGGGAAGGTGCAGCTCTCCGCCACCCACTGCCCCAGTGCGGGATCCTTGGCGGCAAGGTATTCGCCCACAAGGCGTTCCAGCTGCTGCCCGTTGTCTGCCAGATTGTCGCACGACAGCAGGGTCACGCCCGGCAGCCCGTTCGCGCGGCGCAGGGCGAGGCCATCGCGCAGAAAGCGATAGATTGAGCCTTCCCCTGCCAGCCCCATATCGAGCGACTGGTCGGCCGCGCGGCAATATCCCTTTTCGGTCACCGTGAAGGTGACGATCCGCGTTTCCGGCGCGGCGATGCGGGCGATCACGGCGCGGGCATCATCGCTTGCCACCAGCACTTCGCGTACCGATCCGATTACGCGAAGCGCCGTCCCAGCGGCGGACCGTTCGGCAAGGGTATAGAGCCCGTCCTGCGGGTTCATCTGCGCCGCCACCCCGGCCGAGCGCAGCGACACGCCGGTGATCATCCAGTCCCCGCCGTGCAGGTCCATGGCGCGGTCGGTATACCAGGCCTGATGGGCGCGGTGGAAGGCGCCGATGCCGAAATGGACGATGCCGCTGGCCGCTGACTGGCGGTCATACCCCGGACGCGCGGCGGCTTCGGGTGCGGGCAGGCAGGCAGCGTTCAGCCTCACAGCTTGTAGGCCTGCTTCACCAGATTGTAGGTCAGGTCCTGCGCCAGTTCCGCCGCTTCCCAGTCCTCGATGCGGTGTTCCATCACCAGTTCGGCCAGGAAGCCGCAGTCGATGCGCCGGGCAACATCATGCCGCGCGGGAATCGAGAGGAAGGCGCGGGTATCGTCGTTGAAGCCGACGGTGTTGTAGAAGCCCGCCGTCTCGGTCGTCGCGCGGCGGAAGCGGCGCATGCCCTCGGGGCTGTCATGGAACCACCATGCCGGGCCAAGCTTCAGGCAGGGATAATGGCCCGCCAGCGGCGCCAGTTCACGCGCATAGGTGCTTTCATCAAGCGTGAAGAGGATGATCGACAGGCGCGGATCGTTGCCGAAGCGGTCAAGCAGCGGCTTCAGCGCGCGGACATATTCGGTGCGGCTGGGAATGTCCGCGCCCTTGTCGCGCCCGAAGCGTTCGAACACGGCGGCGTTGTGGTTGCGGAAGGCGCCGGGGTGGATCTGCATGACCAGACCATCGTCAAGGCTCATCGCCGCCATTTCGGTGAGCATCTGGGCGCGGAACAGTTCCGCATCTTCGGGCGTGAATGCGCCGGCGCTGACCTTGCGGAACAGCGCCTCGGCCTCCAGTGCGCCAAGATCGGCAGTCTGCGCGGTGGGATGTCCGTGATCGGTGCTGGTCGCGCCCATCGACGCGAAGAACGCACGGCGCTGGCGGTGCGCGGCGAGATAGCCCGACCACGACAGGCAATCCTCGCAAGTAAGGTCCGACAGCGTTTTCAGGTTATCGCGAAAGCCCTCAAATTCCGGATCGATCACCGGATCGGGACGATAGGCGGTGATCACCTTGCCCTGCCAGCCCGAAGCGCGGATTGCCGCGTGATGCTCTAGGCTGTCGAGCGGGCTTTCGGTGGTGGCGATCACTTCGATATTGAAGCGTTCGAACAGCGCGCGCGGGCGGAAGGCATCGCTGGCGAGGCTTTCGGTGATGGTGTCGAAATAGAGGTCGGAAGTTTCCGCATCCAGCCGCACGTCGATGCCGAAAGCCTCGGCAAAGACCCAGTCGAGCCACATCCGCGAAGGCGTGCCGCGAAACAGGTGGTAGCGTGCCGCAAACAGCCGCCAGGCGGCACGCGGATCGACGCCGGGGTTGCGCACGCCCAGATCTTCCATCGCCACGCCCTGCGAATAGAGCATGCGGAAGACGTAGTGATCGGGCACCAGCAGCAATTCGGTCGCATTGCCGAAGGTGTCGTCGCTCGCCCACCATTGCGGATCGGTGTGGCCATGCGGACTGACGATCGGCAGGTCCTTCACCGAGGCATAAAGCTCGCGGGCCAGGGCGCGGGTGGACGGGTCGGCTGGCAGCAGCCGGTCGGGATGCAGGACAAGGGGACGGGTCATAGGGTCTATCAGCCGGTAACGGTTTTCAGCCGGTTGCGGCGCTCCTCGATGGCCGCTTCACCTTCGGTGGCGAACAGCAGAGCTTCAAGGACGGATGCCAGATGCGTGCGCATGGCCGCGCGCGCCGCTTCGCCATCGCGCGCGCGCAGGGCGGCGAGGACGGCGCTGTGTTCTTCGACCACCGGCATGACATTGGCCGACCGGGCCTTTTCATGCAGCAGTGCCGCTTCGGCCGAGGTTTCGCGCATGTCCCACAGCGAGGTGATGGCGCCCAGCAAGGCACCGTTGCGCGTGGCGGCGGCAATGGCGAGGTGGAAGGCGCGGTCTGCCGCTTCGGCACCGGCGGGGTTGCGATTTTCCCGCGCAATCGCCTCAACATGGCCGGCAATCGCCTCGATCTCGGCATCGGTGGCCATGACGGCGGCTAGCGCCGCAGCTTCCGATTCGATGATCAGCCGCGCTTCGGTAAGTTCAAAGGCCGAAAGATCGGCCCCCGGCTGGTCGCCTTCGTCCGGCAGGCGCACGACATAGGCGCCCGAACCGATGCGCACTTCGACAATGCCGTGGACTTCCAGCGCAATCACCGCTTCGCGCACGGTGGGACGGCTGACTTCGTAGATTACCGCCAGTTCGCGTTCGGCGGGAAGGCGGCTGCCCACGGGATACTTGCCGGCCATGATTTCCGCCAGAATGCGGCGCGCAAGATCCTTGTAGAGCCTGTCACTGGCCGGTTGCGGTGTCTGCTGCATCTTGTTTTCCATTGGCCTGACCAATATGGGCGTAATGGCAGGTGATAGCGCCTGCGTCAAACATGCCGATGGCACTTTGCATAAGGACGGGCAAGCCGATGAAGATTACGGGCGCACGCGTTATTGTTACCTGTCCGGGTCGCAACTTCGTGACACTGAAGATCGAAACCGATCAAGGCGTCTATGGCATCGGCGATGGAACGCTGAACGGGCGCGAGCTTTCGGCGATTTCCTACCTTCAGGATCACGTCGTCCCCTGCCTGATCGGCATGGATCCGCGCCGCATCGAGGATATCTGGCAATATCTCTACAAGGGCGCCTACTGGCGGCGCGGCCCGGTGACGATGCGCGCGATCGCGGCGGTCGACATGGCGCTGTGGGATATCAAGGCCAAGATGGCCGGCATGCCGCTCTATCAGCTGCTCGGCGGACGCAGCCGCGACGGGGTCATGGTCTATGGCCATGCCAATGGAAGCGACATTGCCGAAACGGTCGATGCCGTCGGTCACTACATCGACATGGGCTACAAGGCGATGCGCGCGCAGACCGGCGTGCCGGGCATCAAGGATGCTTACGGGGTTGGGCGCGGCAAGCTCTATTACGAGCCGGCGGATGCGAGCCTGCCCTCGGTTACCGGCTGGGACACCCGCAAGGCGCTGAACTATGTGCCCAAGCTGTTCGAGAAACTGCGCGAAACCTATGGCTTCGATCACCATCTGCTGCATGATGGCCACCATCGCTACACCCCGCAAGAGGCAGCGAACCTGGGCAAGATGCTCGAACCCTACCAGCTGTTCTGGCTGGAGGACTGCACCCCGGCGGAAAACCAGGAAGCGTTCAAGCTGGTCCGTCAGCACACCGTCACCCCGCTTGCCGTGGGCGAAATCTTCAACACGATCTGGGACGCCAAGGACCTGATCCAGAACCAGCTCATCGACTATATCCGCTGCACCGTGGTCGGCGCCGGGGGCATCACCCACCTGCGCCGCATTGCCGATCTGGCCGCGATGTACCAGATCCGCACCGGCTGCCACGGCGCGACCGACCTGTCGCCCGTGACGATGGGCTGCGCGCTGCACTTTGATACCTGGGTGCCCAATTTTGGCATCCAGGAATACATGCGCCACACCGAGGAAACCGACGCCGTCTTCCCGCACGATTACCATTTCGAGGCGGGCGAGCTGTTCTGCGGCGAGACGCCGGGCCACGGCGTCGACATCGACGAGGCACTGGCGGCAAAATACCCCTACAAGCCTGCCTATCTGCCGGTTGCGCGGCTGGAAGACGGGACGATGTGGAGCTGGTAGACGCTTTGTCTGGGGTTGGTCTGGCTGGCGGCGCGGCGTCAGCCGGCCGCTACTTTCCCATGGCCTTTCGAACCATGGCGCCCGTCCGCCAGGCCGCCAGCAGCAGCGCGAGCGTGCCAACGATGAGCAGCGCCCACTGCAGGGGCGTGGCGTGCGACAGGCTCATCTCCATGCCCTGCCGACCCACGGCCCCCAACCCGACGTAGCTCGCCATCGCCGGCAACGAGGCCAGCGTGCCGATCAGGTAGTCGCGCTGGCGGATGCGCGTCAGCCCGAAGCCGTACGAGGTGAGCGCAAACGGCATGACCGGCGAGATGCGCAGCAGGAAGACGAAGTGCCAGCCTTCGCCTTCCAGCGCTTCGTCCAGCTTTTCGGCAAAGCGCGAGCGTTCAAGCAGCTTTTCGATCCACGGCCGCAGGATCGAGCGGCTGAGCAGGAAGGCGATCCAGCCGCCCAGCAGCGTGCAGACGACCGAGATCGCCAGCCCCTTGACCATGCCATAGGCCGCGCCGGCCAGCGCCGCCATGACCGAGGCCGGCAGCACACCGCAGGCCGCGATCACCACCTGGCCCACGGCAAAGGCGAACCAGTGTTCGGACGGGTACTGCGATGCCTGCTTCAGGAACTGCAGCGCGGCCTCATAGGTCCGGGCATTGTAGCGGACATAGGTCGCGCCGACCACGGCCATTGCCAGCAGGAGGCCGCCCAGAACCGTGCGTTTGCGCGGACGGCGCGAAGGCGTCATGCGCGGGCTTCGCGCTGGAAGATCGCCGGTTTCACCAGACCCATCTTTGCCAGACGATAGGTCATCGCCGTGCCGAGGACGCCGAAGCCATAGATGCAGCTGCGCTTGAAATTGATCGAGCTGGCTTCCTCGAAATACTTGGTCGGGCAGGAAATTTCGCCAATCCGGTATCCGAACCAGGTGGTCTGCGCCAGCATCTGGTTGTCGAAGACGAAATCGTCCGAACAGGCATCGAGCGGCAGCTCTTCCAGCACCTTGCGGCTCCAGGCGCGGTAGCCGGTGTGGTATTCCGAAACCTTCTGGCCCATCAGCAGGTTCTGCACGAAGGTCAGCGCGCGGTTGGCGATGTACTTGTACAGCGGCATCCCGCCCTTCAGCGCCCCGGTGCCGAGAATCCGGCTGGCAAGCACGGCATCGAACTGGTCCGAAGCGATCATGCTGGCCATCGCCGTCACCAGGCGCGGCGTGTACTGGTAATCGGGGTGCAGCATGATGACGATATCGGCCCCGCGTTCGAGCGCGGCGGCATAGCAGGTCTTCTGGTTGCCGCCGTAGCCGCGGTTGCTGGCATGGACGAGCGTATGGATCCCGAGCGAGCGGGACACGTCCTTGGTATCGTCACGGCTGGCATCGTCGGTCAAAATGACATCGTCCACGACATCGAACGGAATCTCGTCGTAGGTCTGCTTCAGCGTCAGCGCCGCGTTGTATGCCGGCAGCACCACCGCCACCTTGCGCCCATTGATCATCTGCTCAAAAATCCTTGATCCTGGGCCATCCAGCCCCCGTAGGCTTTCCCTAGGACGGGGGATTCGCCCGTCAACCGCTATTTACGATCTGTCCCCCGCGTGACATATCCGCGCCACGCGAAAAGGGGTGGCGGACAACTCGTGCAGAACGACTGGAAACGGCGGGCAATTCCGCCACTCGCGGCACTTACCGTATTTGCGGCGCTGGCCCTGCTCTACCTTTTCGGCAGCTTCACGACCTACCAGCACACGCTGGGCAGCGTCGGTGTGCGCGTCTGGCCCTGGCCCTATCTTGATACCGATACGGTGCTTTCCGGCGTGCGCTGCCTACGCGACGGGGTGGACGTCTATGCCGCCAATCCCTGCGATCCGGAGATGCGCAGCTATGGCTATTCGCCGCTGTGGATGCTGCTGGCGCACTTTCCGGTGACCGAGGCATGGATCCCTTGGATCGGCACGATATTCGCGCTCCTGTTCATCGCCGCGCTCTGGCTGCTTCCCGCCGCGCGCAACCGGGACAGCCTGCTGCTAATCCTGCTCGGCCTGATTTCCGCCGCGACAATCCTAGCGGTGGAGCGGGGCAACAACGATCTCGTCAACTTCGCATTGGTTGCCTCGATGGCCGCGCTGATGAGCCGGTCCGCCGGCGCCCGTCTGGCCGGCTATGGGCTGGGGCTGGTGGCGGGAATGCTCAAGTTCTATCCGCTGCTGGTCATGGCCTCGGCCCTGCGGGAAAGGCCGGCGCGGTTCTTCCGCATTGCCGCCGCATCGGTGGTAATCGTTGGCGTCGCGGCAGCCATCACCTGGCACGATCTGTCCCGCGCGCTGGCCATCATCCCTACCGGATCGCCGTTCTATGAAATGTTCGGCGCGCCCAATCTGGGGCAGGGGCTGGCGATCATCTTCAACCTGCCTGCCAGCTTTGCCGGCGGCCTGCGCGTGGTCCTGACGATTGGCGCGATTGCGCTGGGTGTCCGCTATGGCCTGCGCGCCGGAACCCTGCGCGCGGTTGCGGCGCTGACCGAGCGCGAACGCAACTTCCTGCTGATCGGCGCGCTCATGGTCATCGGCTGCTTCATGACATCGCAGAACATCGCCTATCGCACGATCAACCTGCTGCTCGTCCTGCCGAGCCTGACTGCGCTGCGCGTTGTCGATGCGCCGCGCATGATGAAGGCGATGACCTGGGCGGCCATCCTGCTCCTGTGGGAAGAGCTGATCTATCGCTGGATCGTCGTCTTCGCCGACCTCACTGGCGAGCGCACGTCCAAGGCCATCGAGCTTTCGCTAGCCTGGCTGCCGCGCGAGCTGGGCTGGTGGTGGATCGTTACCATGCTGATCGCCTGCACCGCGGCCATTATCCGCCCCATGGCGATGGGCCAGTGGGCGCTCGGTGCGGTCAAGGCCGACTGATCGCCATGTTCGTTCGTCGCAAGGCCCCCGCGATTGCCGCCTGCCTTCTGGCGGCCTTTCTGGTGGTCACCTACCTCACCGCCTACGAATTCTATCGCGACGTCAATCTTCTTTGGGGCAACAAGGCCTACTGGTTCCCCTTCCTCGATACCGACACCGTGCTGTCGGCGGTGCGCTGCCTGCGCGCCGATGTCGATGCCTATGTGTTCAACCCCTGCGACCCGCAGCTTCGCGTCTTCACCTATTCGCCCCTGTGGATGAGCCTGACGGTTTTCCCGGTGACCGAAGCCTGGGTGCCGTGGATCGGCCTGTCGTGGGTTGCCGCCTTCCTGGCATCGCTGTTCCTGCTGCCGGATGCACGGGGCCGCATGGCCTCGCTCGCCCTGATTGCCGGAACCGCGAGCAGCGTCAGCGTCTACGCCATGGAGCGCGGCAACAACGATCTCGTCATCTTCGTGCTGGTGAGCCTGGCCGCTGTGATCCTGTCGCGTGAAGGGCGCGGACGGCAGCTGGGCTATGCTTTCGTGCTGATGGCCGGCCTGCTCAAGTATTACCCGCTGGGCGCGATGATTGCCGCCCTGCGCGAACCGGCGCGCCGCTTCTTCGCCATTGCCGCGTTGTCGCTCGCCGTAACCGCCCTCGCCGTTTTCGCCACCTGGGGCGATCTGGTCCGCGTCCTGCGCTCCATCCCGATCGGGCAGTTCTATACCGACATGTTCGGCGCGAAATCGGTGGGGCTGACGCTGGTCCAGCTGTTGGGCATGCCGGGCTGGGTCGATCCAGCCATGCGCGCCGGGCTCTCGCTCGGCGCACTGGCGATTGGCCTGCGAACCGGCCTGTCGCAGGCCTTCACCGCGCAACTTGCGCGGCTCTCGCCGCTGGAACGCGCATTCCTGCTGATCGGCGCGCTGATGACCTGCCTGTGCTATTTCTCGGCGCAGAACATCGGCTACCGCGCAATCAACCTGATCCTCGTCCTGCCGGCGCTGACCGCGCTGGCGACGCTGACAGGTTCGCGCCGATGGAAGGCGCTGGTGCTTGTCGTGCTCGCCTTGCTGTGGACCGGTGCCTGGCGTCTCTTCTGGGAAGACGTTGTCATGGCGGGTACCGCGATGACCTATCCGCCGCGCTATCTGGCGCTGGCGCTGCGCGATCTGCTGTGGTGGATCGTCATTCCCGTCCTGATCGCGGCCGTGGTCGCCCTGTTGAAGGACGGCCCGATTCCGCGCGCGATTATCGGAAAACTGGCCTGAGTATCGACAGTAAACTGTTGAAATTTCACGGTTCGCTATAATTTCAAAAAATTTGCCGCAAAAATTCCGTTTGCCGGGAACCATTCGGCGGCCTCGCGGGTTTTATCGACAACGCACAGACTGACGCTCCCTCCCTCCCCCCCCACTGTCGGCTGTGTGACTCCGGGGCCTTCGGCAAAAGCTGAAGGCCCCGATTTCTTGTCTGCCCCCCGCGCCGATACCCATGCAAAAACGCCCGCCCCTGCTGAGGGACGGGCGCTATTTCTTTAGCGGAATGCTCTTATCAGCAGGTCGTGCTGACCTGCTTGGCGGCGACCAGAGCTTCGTTCACGCGGCGCGCTTCGGCGGCAAGGCGCGCTTCCGCTTCGGCGCGGATCGGGTCCGACGCGCTCATGCCTTCGGCTTCGGCAGCAAGCTGGGCGTCAACCTCGTCCTTCCACTGGGTCAGCAGGTCGGTGCGGGCGGCGGGATCAAGATCCACGTCTTCCAGCAGGTCTTCCGGGCTCGCATAATGCTTGCGCGGATCGGGCGCACGATCCTGCATTTCATCGTTCTTGATGTGATCGGCGGGCTGGGTGTCGGTCATGGCTGTTTCCTTCGCTGATGTCAGGCGGCGGCCGTCTTGGGCGTGGCAGCCTTTTTCGAAGACCGGGTGGAGGCGGTCTTGCGGGGCTTGCGCGGAGTCTTCGCCGCATTCTTGCGATGGCGCTCCCAAGCGGTAGCCGCGCCAAAGACCACGAGGGCAAGCGGCAGCGAAGCCGCCGCGATGCGTGTGGCGATTCCGGCCGCACCAAGTTTCACAAACGGATTGCTGCCGACAAGGCCGCTGGCGGTATCAGCCAGCTTTCCGGCGAGGGCAGAGGTAAAAAGCGTTTTCATCAAAGGTCTCCTGCTCAGCGAGGCGTTCGCAGAGCGACAAGGGTTTTGCGCGGTTGCGTGGCAGGCGAGGCGCTGGCGCGGCGGCTTTCGCATCGCGCGATAACCGTCGGATGATCGGCGCGCATGGCAACATCCGACATCAGCGCTTCATCGATGTGCGCCGCGCATTCCGCGCGGTTGGCATAGGTAGCATAGCTCGCCTGCAACGCCTGGCATTCGTCTCCGGCATCGGAGCAGCCGAGCATGACGAGGGCAAAGGCAAAGGCGGGCATGAGCCAGGCTCCCTATGCGCTGTTGTTAGGCCGAGTGGCCGTCGGCAGAGGCCTTGCGCGCCTCTTCCAGTTCTTCGCCTTCAGCGCCGTCCAGCGCTTCGGCGGCTTCACGGGCCTTGGCTTCCACCTTGCCCGACTTGGCAAATTCGTGCTGTTCGCGCTGGAATTCCGCGGCGGCTTCGTAGTTGCCTTCGCCAATCTGCTGCTTTTCCATGTCGTATCTCCCGAAAGTGTGGGAGGACCGCTTGGTCCTGTCCCTGTCTTAACCCTTGGGAGGCGCGCAAGTTCCCCAAAGCCGGCCGCACCGATCGAAATCGGTCAGCGACGGCGCCGTCAGTCTTCGTCCGAACGCGGTTCTGGCGGAGGCACGATAACGCGCACGGCGCGGGGGTGAATGCGCAAGGTGAAGGGCGTGCGTGCCAGCACCTCGCCATCGATCGCAACCTTCTGGCGCGGCGTCGCATCGATATGCACTTCGCGCACCTTCAGTTCGCGGGCCATGCCGTCCCGTTTGCGCAGGCCGAGCATGCGCAGATACCAGTCGCGCGCCAGCGACCACTTGCTCTTGCCATCCACGATCTGGACGATCAGCGAACCGGTATCAGGCGCGGCCTCATCGCTGACCTTGATCCCGCCGGTATACTGTCCGTTGAGCATGCGCACTTCGGTCGCCCAGCACTGTTCATCTATGCCCTCGCCCTTCAGCGTCAGGCGAAAGGGCGTGAACCGGACAAGGCTGTAGATGGCCCAGGCAAGATAGCCGACGCGTCCGAGCCAGCGCTTCAGCCGCGGCGGGATGGTATCGCCGATGACCGGCGGCATGCCGAGCGCGGCGCTGTTGGCAAACATGTGCCCGTCGATCTCGGCAAGATCGACCCGGCGCGATTGACCGGCGGCAATGGCTGCTACCGCGCTTTCAAGATCGGGGCCGATTCCAAGTCCGCGCGCAAAGCTGTTGGCCGTGCCGAGCGGCAGCGGCGCGAATACCGCTTCGCTGCCCATCAGCGCGCCGATCGTGCCCGACACCGAGCCATCGCCGCCGCCGACGATCACCAGGTCCGCGCCCTTGGCGAGCGCCTCTTCCACACAGCCGCGCATCTTCTGCGGCTGGCGAATGCTGTGTGCGGCGGCAAGCGCAACGCCCTGTGCCTCCAGCAGCTCGCGCGCCTCGGCGAACATCGCTTCGCCCTTTCGGCTGTGCGTGTTGACTATAAGGACGGCCCGCGCGGGCGCATGTTTCTTTTCCATGGCGGCAGAACGGGCGGTTGATGAAAAAGTTTCCCCCGGTCGGAACCGATGCCGGGCTTGGCCGTTTCTCCCAGCACATACAGCTTGGAAGGACCCCCATCATGACTCTTCTCTTCATCCTCATCGTCGGCGGCGTAATCGGTTGGCTCGCAAGCATCGTCATGCGCACCGATGGCCAGCAGGGCGTTTTCCTGAACGTCGTTGTCGGCATCGTTGGCGCTCTGCTCGCCGGCTTCCTGGTTACCCCGCTGATCGGCGGCGCGCCGATCACCAGCGGTTCGTTCTCGGCCATGTCGCTGATCTCGTCGTTCCTCGGCGCGGTTGTGCTGCTGGCGATCGTCAACCTCTTCCGCCGCGGCGCCGTGCGCTAAGACGAACCTTCATTCCCGATGCCGCCCCGTCGGCATCCGGGTGGACCTGGGCCTGGGGGCGGTTTGCGAAAGCACCGCCCCCAAGTTCGTTTTCGGCCCGCGGAATCGTGAATCCGCCCCCTACCGGAGCCATACCATGACCCTTTCCCTGATGCCCCTGCCCTATGAAATCGACGCGCTGGAGCCGGCTATCTCAGCCGAGACGCTGAAGGTTCACCACGGCAAGCACCACAAGGCCTATGTCGACAAGACGAACGAACTGGTCGCGGGCACGGAGCTTGAAGGAAAGCCGCTCGAAGCCATCATCGATGCGGCGCGCGGCGAGAACACGAAGCTGTTCAACCAGGCGGCGCAGGTATGGAACCACGCCTTTTACTGGCACTCGCTAGCCCCCAAGTCCGCGAAGCCGGAGGGCGCGCTGGCCGACGCGATCACGGCCGATTTCGGATCTATGGAAGACCTTATCGAAAAGCTGATCGAGGAAGGCGTCGCTCACTTCGGGTCGGGCTGGGCCTGGCTGGTGGAAAAGGGCGGCAAGCTCGCCATCATCAGCACCCACGATGCCGATCTGCCGACGGAGAAGGCAGGCAATCCGCTGCTCGTGCTCGACGTCTGGGAACACGCCTATTACCTGGATCGCAAGAACGACCGGAAAGCCTATCTCACCTCCGCAAGCGGCGCGATCAACTGGGCATTTGCCGCGGAAAACCTCGAACGCGGATCGCGCTGGACCTATCCGGCCTGATCCCCGCTCTCGCCCTCATGTGGCTCTGGCAGCGTGGGGGCGAACAGCGGCTCGCCAAAGATGAAGCCGATGACATTCGGTGTTCCGGTGTGTTCCAGAAACGCCATGATGACGACGAGGAGCGGGCCGGCGAGGAAGATGCCGACAACGCCCCAGATCCAGCCGAAATAGATCAGCGACGCGAGGATCGCCACGGGGGACACCGCCAGCCGGCGCCCCATCAGGATCGGCGTGACGACATTCGATTCCACCGTATGCAGGCCAATATAGGCGAGCGCCGGGGTGAGTGACCACAACAGGCTTCCCTGCCCGGCAAGGCCAAACAGGCCGAGGACGACGATCATCGTCAGCGGCCCGACATAGGGCAGCAGGTTCATCAGCGCGGCTAGCCCGCCCCACATCACCGGGCTCTGCCAGCCGAAGGCCCAGGCCGCCGTGCCAACGATAATGCCAACGCCGATGGCAACGAGAACGGTGGTGGCGAAATAGGTCGCCATCATGGCCTGAACGTCGCGCAGCACGCGGGCGGCGCGCAGCGAGGCTGTGTATTCCTGCCGTTCGAGCAGCAGGTTGCGGCGCAAGCGCCCGCGCGCCTCGATCATGAAGTACGCCAGCAGGATCGTCAGCA
The DNA here is from genome assembly GCA_046063225.1 of Novosphingobium sp. Lineage (GTDB taxonomy): Bacteria > Pseudomonadota > Alphaproteobacteria > Sphingomonadales > Sphingomonadaceae > Novosphingobium. The sequence goes on from JBJTLW010000039.1 coordinate 23,875, forward strand.
GCACGTGGAGCAGAACGCCCGGCGTCTGCATCAGCAGGTCGCGGATCGACCCTTGCGAGCTGAGGACGACTTCGCGGGTCCGGCTCTGGCCGAAATTGCGGCCAAGCGTGTCGAGCATCTGCGCCACTTCGCGCAGCCAGCCGGAAAACACCGAGGTGCGCGCGGCGATGCGCTGGGCGAATTGCGGCAGGGTATCGGCCAGCGCAATGGCCGGCTGGATGACCGTGGCGACGGCAACCGAGAGCACGCCGACCAGGGTGCCGAGCGCAAGGAACGAGGCCAGGGCGTTGGGCAGGCGGCGCGCCGAAAACCAGTCGGCAAGCGGCGATACGGCAAGGCTGATAATCGCCGCGGCAACCAGCGGCAGGAAGAATTCCGCGCCGGCGCTCAGGGCAAATGGCAGGCCGATGAACAGCAGCAGCCCGCACAGGACGACGATGGCCGAAAGCAGCCGATCGCGGTTTTGCGCTTGGGGGACGAAGGATGCCGCTTCGTCGGTCGGTTCAGCGCCGGGCTGGAGCTCGCTGGGCACGGTCAGGCATCCTCATGGGTTTCCGCCTGGTGAAGCAGCTCGCCAAGCTGCGCCCGCCCGCGCGCCACCCGGCTTTTCATCGTGCCGAGCGCAACACCGCAGACCTGCGCCGCCTCTTCATAGGAGAA
>JBJTLW010000040.1:0-6961 GCA_046063225.1 Novosphingobium sp.
CGAACAGGGCACCCGGGCAATCATGCATTTCGCCGGTTCGATCATCGTGCCGGAATCGGTCGAGAACCCGCTCAAATACTATCATAACAATACCGCGAAGAGCCGTTCACTGGTCGCCGCCGCAGTGGCCGCGGGCGTGCCGCATTTCATTTTCAGCTCCACGGCCGCGACCTATGGCGAGCCAGAAGTGTCCCCCGTGCTCGAGGATTCGCCCCAGATCCCGATCAATCCCTATGGCATGTCCAAGCTGATGACCGAGATCATGCTGAGGGACACCGCCGCAGCCCACGCAATCAATTACTGCGCGCTGCGCTATTTCAATGTTGCGGGAGCCGATCCGCAGGCGCGCTCGGGCCAGTCGACCGCGGGGGCAACGCACCTGATCAAGGTCGCGGTCGAGGCGGCGCTGGGCAAGCGCAGCCATGTCGGGGTGTTCGGCACCGATTTCGACACGCCCGACGGCACCGGGGTGCGCGACTATATCCACGTGTCGGACCTTGCCGCCGCCCATGTCCTCGCGCTCGAGTCGCTGATTGCGGAACCGGCGCGCTCGCTGACGATGAACTGCGGCTATGGTCGGGGCTTTTCGGTGCTCGAGGTGCTCGATGCGGTCGACCGGGTGACCAACCAGACGATCGAGCGCCAGATGCAGCCGCGCCGCGCCGGCGATCCGGCGTCGCTGGTGTCCGACAACGCCCGGATCAAGGCGACCCTGCCCTGGGTGCCGCGGCATGCCGAGCTCGACACGATCGTCGCCCACGCGCTCGCCTGGGAGCGCAAGCTGGCCGACCTGCGCGGCTAACGCACAGGCCTAGCGCGAGGGGCGGTCCATCGCCCGGACCGATTCCCGCTCCATCGCTTCCCAGGCGCCGTTGCACCAAGACGGTTCAGGGGCGACGCCGCAGGGGCGCGCGCCGGGGGAAAGATCCATGGCCCAGCCTTCGGGCCATATCTTCAGCGGATGCGCAGGATCGCGGCGCCAGGCTTGCACCTGATCCTGCCAGTTCGGACCGTGACCGATCCCGGCCGAATCGAAGGTGAAGAACATCACGCCAAACAGCAGGTTCAGGCCGACGAGCACGCGCGCGACGGTGCGCGCCGTCCCCTTGGCACTCGCGGCGAGCCAGACCATGCCCAGGCAGAGCAGGACCTGCGGCACGAACACGTAACGCATCGCCGAATTCGGCTTCAGCAGTTCATAGCCCGTGCTGATGCCTCCCCAGTAACTGACCGTCGCCAGCGCAAGGCCGGGAACGACGAGCCAGGCAAAGGGCGTGCGCCAATTGCGCAGGACCGTCACCGCCAGCGGTGCAAAGGCCAGCGTCGCCAATCCGAGGATGGTGAGCGACAAGCCCGGCTGCTCAAGCAGATCTCGCATCGCGCCGGCGGCGGCCTGCGCGATGCCGGGGCTGGCGAAGGCCTGCAGCAAGTTGCGCACCACCAGAACCGCGGCAAGTTCGTCGATGCCAAGGCCTTGTCCGCGAACGCCGCTGGGGCTCAGGAAGACGAGAAGCTGGATTGCCGTGCCCGCCAGCAGCGCGGCGGCCTGCACCATGCGCCCCGGCGTGCGCTCCATCGCGGCGCGCAGGACGAAGAACGGCGCCAGCACGATCGCGCCGGGTCCGGCCAGCGGCGCGATGAACAGGACGATGCAGCGCCAGGTGCGCGCCCAACCCTTGGCCGGTGCCTCCAGCGCCAGCAGCAAGGCGCAGGTCAGCGCCAGATGGAATTGGCCGTGGATCGAATTGAGCCAGACCTCCTCGGTAAAAGGTGACGCTGCGATCACGAGCAGGGCGATGGGCCGCACCCAGGGTCTGCCGAGCCAGGCATCGCGGGAGCCAACCAGCACCGCGGCCGGCAGCAGCTGGATCAGAAAGGCGATGCCGGTGGTGACGAAGGGCGCGTGTTCCAGCGACAGCACGCCCGCCTTGACCAGACCGGCGGCAAGGCTTGCGGCGGCGGAGGCAACGATGTTGAGATAGCCGCCGAGCGGGTGCCACAAGCCCTCCCACGTGCCTTCGTGCCAGGCATAGGCAAAGAAGTTCGTGCCCTCTTCGCCGAAGAATCGCCCCTGCCACACACCGGGCAGGCGCAGCGCGATCAGAACGGCGAACAGGCAGACGAGAAGGCCGGGTCGCGGACCGGCCTGCGCCATCGGCGGCCCGTCAGCGCGCCTTGTCATCAGGCTTCACAGACGAGCCGAGCATCGGCGAGATCGGCTGGCTGGGCGCGCTAGCCACGTCATAGCCTACGAAGGCCAGCAGGAATTGCAGGCCGACAAGCACCGGCAGAACGGCTAGCATGACTGTGCCGACCGGGGTCGTGACGCCGGCGTGCATGTTGGTCAGCCAGTGGTAGCTGCCAAAGATCATGCCAAACAGGAACAGCAGGGTGCCGACCACCAGTTCGACCGAAGCGACCGAGAAATCGCGCAGGAAATAGCTGTAGGTGATGCGCTTTGCCGTGTTGACCATGTGCCGGCCAAAGAAGTGCGGCACCATTTTCAGCGGGCTGAGGCTGCTGTTCTCGTCATCATAGACAGCGCGCATCGGCAGGTCGATCACCCTCGCCCGCAGGGTGCCGAGGCGGAACAGCATGTCGCTTTCAAAGAAATAGCGCCTGGCGATCTTGTCGAACGGCAAGTTCGCCAGCACCCGCGCATCGATGGCGACATAGCCGTTGTTCGGATCGAACAGCGACCAGTAGCCGGTCGACAGCTTGGTCAGGAACGACAGGCCGAGATTGCCGATCAGCCGCCCCAGCGGCATTCCGCGCGCATCTTCGGGGCTGAAAAAGCGGTTGCCCTTCACATAGTCGGCGCGGCCATCGGCAATGGGGGCAACGAACAGCGGGATCAGCGCCGGGTCCATCTGCCCGTCGCCGTCGATCTTGATGACGATGTCGGCGCCATCGGCCAGCGCGGCACGCATGCCGGTCAGCACGGCGCCGCCAACGCCCTGGTTGGCTTCGTGGCGCAGCACTTTCACGCGCGGATCGCGGCACTGCGCCGTGATAACCTCGCCAGACTTTTCCGGGCAGCAATCGTCCACGGCATAGATCGCGGTGCATTCCGGCCCAATGCGGTCGATCACGCCCAGCACCTTGTCCGCCACCCGGTAGCAGGGCAGCACGGCGGCGATCCGCAGGTGCCGGGCAGGGGCGGCGGCGCCGGTCATACCGTGGCGTTCACGCAGTAGATGAGGTTGAAGTCGGGCGAGGCGAAGCCCAGCGGCCACCAGGCCTCCTTGCGCTGCGGCAGGTGATACCGCACCAGCTGGCGCAGGTTGTAGATCGAATTCACATGCTCGCGCGCCATGTAGTAATCGTAGTCCAGCCCGGCGGCCTTCGCGCGGCGGCGCGGGCCGAAGTGCCGGCCAAGCCGCCAAGCCAGGCCCGGATCGCAGGGCAGGATCAGCGACAGCGTGCCGCCCGGTTTGAGCACCCGCACCCATTCGGCCAGCGCCAGATGCGGTTCGGGAATATGCTCGAGCACGTGGGTGGCGATCAGCCGGTCAAAGGTGCCATCGGCAAAGGGCAGCGCGCCCCCTTCCAGCCGCTGCAGTTCCACCCCGGCGGGCAGGCTGCGTTTTGACGCGGCGGCGATCAGGTCGGCGTTCATGTCCGACGCGATATAACGGTCAAAGCCGTGGCGGATCGCGCCCAGGTGAACCATGGTGCCGGCACCCACTTCCAGCACCTGGCCGAAATGGGTTTGCGGGCCGAAATCGCGCTCCAGCAGGGCGTGGCTTTTCATCAGCACCGAACCGGCCATGTTGGCATCGTAGTTCGACTGATCGTAATTGCCTGCCCAGGCCGCGGTCATCGCTTCGAAATCGGGAAGCGGAACGAAGCCCTTTCCGGCCTGTCGCACAGGGTAATTCGTCATGCCGCGGGCCTGCTTTTCGAGATGCGCTTCATGACTGCGGGCATCTACCTGTTTGGTTAACAATCTGCAAACACGGCGCCTCGCACGCGCAGGCTGTGGTGGAAAACGGCATTTTCGCTGCTCCCCCTCGACTTGCGGCGCACCTTGGGCCATCAGCGCGGAACGTCGCGGCGCGTGGCCCGATCGGGGGTATCGAATGACGAGCAACCAGGTTGTCGCCCTGCTTGGCATTTCGGCCGTGCTGGCCGCCGGGCAAACGCTGTTCAAGGTCGCGGCGATGAAGCTGAAGGGTGCGGGCGCGGCCAGCACCGATCTGTTCGCCCTGGCCACCATTCCCAGCTTCTGGATCGCGCTGGCGCTCTATGGCCTTGGCACCCTGCTGTGGATCTTCATCCTGCAGACCGTGCCGCTCAGCCGCGCCTATCCGTTCATGGCGCTGGCCTTTGTCATGGTGCCCCTGCTGGCCATGGCGATCTTTTCGGAAAAGCTGACGCTAACCTATGCGCTCGGCACCCTGCTGATCGTCGCGGGTGTGGTGGTGACTTCGCGTGCCTGACGTCCGAACGCCGGGAGCAGGCAGTCCGCTTCGCCTCTACCTCATCCTCGCGCCGATCCTCTACCTCGCCTTCGCGCTGCTGACGCCGCCGTTTCAGACGCCGGACGAACCGCAGCACCTGTTCCGCGCCTGGCAGCTTTCGGGCGGCGGGATCATCGCGGAAAAGCGCGGCGGGGCCGTGGGCGGGGATCTTCCACCGGGCGTTCTGGCGGCAGCGGAAGCGGAACTCGGCACGCTGGCGCCGCACGCCAGACGGGGGATCAATCCGCGCCCTTGGGCGGAACGGCTGTCGCGCGCCACACCGGTCGATGCGGACCAGCCTTGGGTCTTCGGCAATTTCCTTGGGTCGGCACCCTATTCGCCGGCGGGCTATGGGCCGCAAGTGCTGGCGGTGTGGACGGGCAAGGCCCTTGGCCTTTCGGTGGAGACGATCGTGCGGCTGGGGCGCGTGCTCAATGCCGCGCTTGCCTTAGCGCTGATAGCGCTCGCCATGCGAACCCTGCCGATGGGACGCAACGTGCTGCTGATCGTCGGCCTGTTGCCAATGACCGCGGCCTGCGCCGGATCATTCGGGCAGGACGGGCTGGTGATCGGGGCGGCGGCGCTGCTGGTCGCCACCGGGCTGCGCGCCGCCTTCGTGCGCCCGTGGACCGTTCGCGATGGTGTGCAGGCCGCCGTGCTTGCCGCCGTGCTGACGCTGGCAAAGTTCGTCTATCTGCCCCTTGCGGCCGTGGGGCTGTTTGCGGGCAAGCGATACCGCCAATTGCGCAGCCCCGGCTGGCGCCCGGCGCCGATGCCGCTGCTCGCCACGCTGGCGGCGGGGCTGCTATTCATGGGCTGGTTTGCGCTCGTCTCGCACCTGACCGTATCGATGATGCCGGGGCGGCCGCTGCCGGCCGATCAGCTGCGCCACATGCTGGCCAATCCGCTGGCCTTCCCGACGGCGCTGGCGGGCACCTACGACCTTCCCGGCCTGTTCCAGATTTCCATGTCGCTGGTGAAGTTCGGCTGGCTGAAGGTTGGCCCCGTGGCCACCTCCTGGGTCTTTTCGATGGCGGCGATGCTGCTGGTCTTGCTCGCCGGAAATGGCGATGGCCCCCGGCTGGGCCCGGTATGGCGGCTTTGGTTGCTCGTCGTCTGTCTTGGCGTCGTCATCCTTGTCTCGTTTGCCCTCTATCTCGGCGCAACGGTGCTGGGCGGCACCTTTATCGAAGGGCTGCAGGGGCGGTATTTCATTCCCATCTTCCTGCCGCTGCTGCTGGCGCTGGGGCGGCAGGGGAACTGGGCGCGCGCCAACGTGCCGCTGGTAGCCGCCGCGCTGATGGCAATGGCGAACCTGTTTGCCCTTTCCGCGGTCGCCAGCGCCTTTTACCTCTGAAAGGACGGCGCGGCGCGACTTTGCCCCAATGGCGCCTTGACTCATCGCCAGCCTGCCACTAACGGCGCCACTTCCAATTTCGCGGGTCCATTCCCGCACCCGAGGAAAACCATGAAGATTCGCAACAGCCTCAAGTCGCTCAAGGGTCGTCACCGCGACAACCGCGTGATCCGCCGTCGCGGCCGGACATACGTCATCAACAAGACCAACCGCCGCTTCAAGGCGCGCCAAGGCTAACAGCCTTTCGTTGGTTCGTGCGAATCGGCCCGCCTCCATTTCGGGGTGCGGGCCGAAGTCATTTTGGGTCGGAGAGCGCGCGGTGAAACAGCCAATCGAGGCCGTGGTCTTCGATGTGGGCAATGTGCTGGTCCGCTGGGAACGGCACCTGCCCTATGTGAAGCACTTCCCTGATCCGGCCGAGCTTGCGTGGTTCATGGACACGGTGATCCCGCTGGAATGGCACGCCCGCCACGATGCTGGGGAAAGCGCGGAATCACTGGTGGCCGAACGCGCTTCGCTGTTTCCCGAGCACGCTGGTCTGATCGCGGCGTGGTTCGCCAACTTCAACGAATCGATCCCCGGCCCGATCCCTGGCAGTCCTGAACTGGTCGAAGCACTAGCTGCGCGCGGGGTGCCGCTCTACGGCATCACCAACTTCGGCGCGGACACCTGGGCTGGTTTTCGCCCGACCTTTCCGCTGTTCGAGCGGTTCCGCGACATCGTGGTTTCGGGGATCGAGAAGGTCAGCAAGCCGGGGCGGGAGATCTTTGACCTCGCGGCGCAGCGGTTCGGGCATGCGCCGGGGGCGATGCTGTTTGTCGACGACCACCCGGCCAACATTGCGGCAGCGCTGGATTATGGTTGGCAGGTGCATCACTTCAAGGATGCGGCTGGGTTGGAGGCTGAATTAAAGACGCAGGGGCTGCTAGCCTAAGTTCTTCCCCCTTGATGGGGTAAGAAGGAGACTCTTGCGCATACAAAGCGGCCCCCGCCTTTTGGACGGAGGCCGGAGTGAGGGTCCTGTTCAGGAATGCCTGCCGCTGCCGCGCGGGAGGGTGGGGGGTGCGCGCGGCAGCGTCGCCTCAGGCGGCGGCGTTCCTTAGGCGGCCGCGGCGTTGCACTTGGCCAGCTTGTCGGCCGC
>JBJTLW010000041.1:0-37991 GCA_046063225.1 Novosphingobium sp.
AAGTTCGGGCAAGGTGCTGCGGCTCAAAGGCAAGGGCATGTCGAAGAAGGACGGAACCCACGGCGACCAGCTCGTCACGCTGGAGATCGAGCTTCCCGGCGACGATGCCGATCTGAAGCAGCGGCTGGAAGGCTGGCGCGACACGCGCAATCCGCGCGCAAGGCTTGGCGTCTGACGTGGAGGAACGCAAACCGGACGATCCGGACGCCCCTGCCCACGTACCAGACCTTTCGCCCGAAGCCCGTCGCCGCCGCGCCCAGCGCTGGCGCGGCGACATTGTCGGCCGTCTCGATCAGCAGTTCGGCAGGGGATCGCGCATGCACCGCGTGTTCACTCGCGTCTGGACGGGCGCATGGAACGACGGTTTCATCCACGCGGGCAACCTGGCCTACACCACGATCGTCGCGCTGTTCCCCTTCTTCATCACGGTCACCGCGGTCTATTCGGCAATCGGCGAACCGGACGAACGCATCCGCTCGGTCAGTGCCTTTCTGGCCGGCTTGCCGCCAGTGGTCGCGCACAGCCTGGCGCCGGTCGCCTATGACGTGATCGAGCTGCGCCACGGATCGCTACTGTGGATAGGTGGGCTGGTCGGCCTGTGGACCGTCGGCAGTCTGGTGGAAACGATCCGCGACGTGCTGCGCCGCGCCTATGGCACCGAAGCGACTCAGGCCTTCTGGCGCTATCGCGTGTTTTCAACCGGCCTCATCATCCTGGCCGTGGTGGCGCTGATGTTCTCTTTGCTGGCCCAGGTCGCTCTGGGCGCTGCGGCGCAGGTGGTGGAGGCCTGGTGGCCGCGCGCCTCAGGCCTGCTGACCGACATTGCCATGGGCCGCATCATCCCCGGCATGGTGCTCTACGCCTCGCTTTTCGGGCTCTTCATCTCACTCACGCCGTCCGACTATCGCGGCGGCCGCTTTCCGAAATGGCCGGGCGCGCTGTTCGTAACGCTCTGGTGGGTGGCGGTTTCCGTGGCCCTGCCCTGGGTGCTGCGATCACTTTTCCACTACGACCTGACCTATGGCAGCCTGGCCGGAGTGATGATCGCCCTTTTCTTTTTCTGGCTTGTCGGCTTAGGACTGGTAGTCGGAGCCGAACTCAACGCCGCCCTGGCCGAGAGTCCGGAGGAACGGGATCTTATCGAGCGCAAATCCTCACCGGGATGGCGCCGAAAGCACAGAGAAGGCGGGGAAGGCCAAGCATGATCGGAATCTGGGCATGAGCGGACTGATGAAGGGCAAGCGCGGCCTCATCATGGGGCTGGCAAACGACAAGTCGCTGGCCTGGGGCATTGCCCAGAAGCTGCACGAACACGGTGCCGAACTGGCGTTCACCTATCCGAATGCGGCGATCGAGAAGCGCTGCCGCCCGCTGGCCGAACAGCTGGGCAGCGATTTCGTGTTCGAATGCGACGTGGGTGACATGGCGAACCTTGACGCTGCCTTCGCCACGCTGGCGGCACGCTGGCCGACGATCGACTTTATCGTCCACGCCATCGGCGCTTCGGACAAGAACGAGCTGCGCGGCCGTTATTCGGACACCAGCCTTGAGAACTTCCTCAACACCATGAACATTTCGGTGTTCAGCCTGACCGCCGTAGCGCAGCGCGCAGCGCCGATGATGCCGGATGGTGGATCAATCCTGACGCTGACCTATTACGGCGCGGAAAAGGTCGTGCCGCATTACAACGTCATGGGCGTCGCCAAGTCGGCGCTGGAAACCAGCGTGAAATACCTCGCGGCGGATCTTGGGCGCGACAATATCCGTGTCAACGCGATCTCGGCCGGGCCGATCCGCACGCTGGCGGCATCGGGCATCGGCGATTTCAACCTGATCCTGAAGTGGAACGAATTCAACGCCCCGCTCGGCCGCAACGTGACGATCGAGGATGTCGGCGGCGCCGGCCTCTACATGCTGTCCGACCTCGCCTCGGGCGTGACGGGCGAGATTCACCATGTCGATGCCGGTTACAACGTCATCGGCATGAAGCGCGAAGACGCGCCGGATATCACGCTCGCCTGATCGGCGCCGGAAAGGCCCATCGATACCACGCCGGCGAGCCAAGGCTTGCCGGCGTTTCCCTGGCAATCAGATGCGCATCATGTCGCGCGCGGCGCCCTTGTTCTGGCTCTTGCCCGAGCGCGAACCGCGGCGCGGCATCTGGCGCGGCGGATCGACCGGACGCACCATCAGAACGCAGGCGATGGCGACCATCGAACTCATCGCCGCGGTGCGCAGCGGATAGTCGGCAAGGCTGTGGACCAGCTCGGTGCCGATGACGATGCTGGCGGCAAGCTGCACTACGTTGCGCCGCGCGCCGCCCCACAGCTTCCAGCTGCGCGGCACGTACCAGCCAAGAAACACGAGCAGGGCGAGAAGGCCGAAGATGCCGTTTTCGATGAGCAGTTCCAGCAGATCATCGTGCGCGTGGTTGACGTAGACGGTGTGGACCTGATCCGGATCCTCATACCAGCGATAGAGTTCGCGGAAGGTGCCGGTGCCGCTGCCGGTGGGCGCGAAATCGCCAAGAATCTTGAGGCCGTTCGCCAGGAATTCCTGACGGCTGATGCCGGGCAATGCCCCCTTTGACAGCAGATCGTTGTCCGCCGGGCCGAACAGCAGGAAGGCGCCGAAGCCGGCAACGATGACAAGACCCAGAATCAGCACCAGCGCCAAGGGCAGGCGGAAGTCCGGCTTGGCCACCAGCGCGAGTGCGGCGAGCACCGGCACCAGCAGCACGAGGCAGGCGAGCGAGCCCGAAACCGCGACGCCCGCCACCAGCAGCAGGGCAACGCCGGCCAACAGCGTGGTGGACATGTCGAAACGCTGGCGGATCGATGGCGCGGCGCGCATTTCGCCCAGCGCCCATGCTCCCCACAGCGCCAGCGCGCAGAGCAGGAAGCTGCCCTGGTGGTTGCTGTTGGCGAAGAAGCCCGGCCCTTCGCCGTAGTTGGTGATCTCGTAGAAATAGAGCGAGCCGGTGCTCGTCTGAAGGCCGCCGATCACCACCGAAACGGCGGCGACAGCGGTGATGGCGATAATCACCTGACGATTGGTTGGCGCCCCGGCGGCGCGCATCGACACGAACAGCGCCAGCGCCGGAATCCACCAGGCGAAGCTGGCGAGCGAGTGCCACGGATTGAGCGACAGCGTGAGCCATGGCGCCTCTGACCCGATGGTCACAAAGCCCTGATAGACCGCCTCGCGTCCCGGAAGGAGCCGCCACAGACCGGGCGGAAGCGGGAGGAACTGCACGGCCATCAACAGGCCAAGCGCCAGGAAGAAGCGGCCAAGCCCCGTGTGCTGCGGCCGGCCCTGCCCGCCATCGATCAGCGTCCAGCCGATCAGGGCCGCGCCGAGCAACTGCAACAGCAGATTGACGTTGAGCCCCGCCGCACTTGCGCCGCCAAACAGCAGGACGAGCACGAGATAGCCGGTGGTGGCATGGGCGCGGGACAGACGGTTCATGAACCGCCTCCCGCGGAAATTTCAACCTTGCGGATTACGGCTTGCTGGGGATCGCGGCTCTCCTGGGCACGGCCTGCGACCGCGAACAGCTGCCCGCCGCAGCCCTGCGGCACGGTGAAGGACACCAGCAGCGCGTGTTCGGTGCCCGATGCGCCCGACAGCGGCTGGTTGACGATAAGGTTGCCGGTTCCGGCGCATTCCATCTGCACGCCAAGCGCGCCGGGCGATCCACCCAGCGTGCGATACTGGATGCGCGCCTGATAGGATCCGGGCGTCAGGGTCAGCAATTGCGTCAGCAACGGACCCGGTGCACGGCCGAAGTAATCGACCGATACGCCGCCGGTGGGATCGTATTCCGCCACCCCGGTCGAACTGGCCTTGAGCTCCCAGTTGAACGGCGGCGGCGCCTTGCGATCGCTGAAGTCCGGGCTGTGCACCAGGGTCTTGCCGCCGATATCCGATCCCCACAACGCACGCGCCTGGGCAAAGGCCTGGGCACCGATCAGCAGGCGCACGGATTCGGTCCGCAAACCTTCGTTGGTGAAGCTGGAGCGCGGCAAGGCCTGCACCAGCCTGATCCGCAATGCGGCGGGCTTGTTGCCCTTGGCGAAGCCCTTGACGAAGGGTTCGAGCAATTCGGGATGCGCCTTGAGCGCGCCAACAGCTTCGAGCACCTGACGCTCGCTCTGAATCGCGGCACCAAGCGCGGGCATCAGCTTTTCCGTAACACCGTTGTTGAGCCGGTTGAGCACCGCGATCTGATCGACCGCGCCGCCAAGATTGCCGCTGCCCAGTTCGTGCCGCAGCATGAAATAGCGTGCCTCGCGCGAGCGCGGGTTGCGCCGCAGGGCTTCGCGCAGCAGCCGCGCATCCTCGGCGCTGCCGTTGTCGGTGGGCTTGAGGAAGCCGCGTGTCGCCACCGCGAAGAACGGTTCGTAGGCGAGCGGCGCGGCGGCCAGCGCATCGCGGCCAAGCCGGTCCAGCCCGGCGGGCACGCGGCCCTTGTCATCGACCTGTGCCGCCATCAGTCGCCCGATGGCAGCCGGGCCGAGCGAGGAAATGCCGGGCACGACCGATCCCGGACCGGTTTCCGCAATCTGGCCAGCGTAGGCCAGCAGGGCGAAGGCGCCCACGGCCAGCCCGACGCCCACGGCGCGCAGCGGGGCGGGTGAAGCCGCTTGCTGTTCCCAATCTGCCATCATTCTTACCCTGGGGCCTTTCCCGCCTGGCGCATCAACTCTTGTCGCGCGTCAGGTCCAGTGCGCGGCTGGCGTCCGAGCTGACCTTGCCGCCCACATCCCCGTCACCATAGGTGTAGGAATAGTAGGAATAGCCGTAGGCCGCACCGCTATGCGTGGCCTTGGTCAGGATGACACCGGCGATATGGCTGCCGGCATCGATCATGCGGCGGACCATTTCGGTGACGTTGCCGGTGCGCGAACGGCGGCTTTCGATGACCAGCGCGGTCGCTTCGGCCGTGGCGCCGAGCAGCGGGGCGTCGGTCAGGCCAAGCACCGGCGGACCATCGATCACGACCATGTCGTAATTCATGGTCGCTTCGCGGATGATCGAGACTAGACGGTTCGAGCTGAGCAGTTCTGCCGCCGAGCCGACGAAGCGGCCAACGGGCAGCAGTTCCAGGTTTTCCTGCTGGGTCTTCTCGATGAAGTCCGACAGCGGCTCTTCCGAGCCGAGCAGGTGAGCGAGGCCATAGCCGTCCTCGCGGCTGGAAATGAAGGTCGGCTTGCGCAAGTCGGCGTCGATCAGCAGCACGCGAGAGCCAAGCCGCGCCATCGAGGTAGCAATGGCGTAGGCCGAGGTCGACTTGCCTTCGCCCGGCCGCGTCGAGGTGACAAGCAGCGACTTGGGCGCGCCTTCCGGCCGCGAGAAGCGCAAGGCCGTTCGCACCGAGTAATAGGCTTCCGACACGTCCGATTTGCGGTCGGCCAGCGCCTCTTGCAGCGTGCGATCCTCGGTATCCATCGGAATGACGCCGAGGACCGGCAGGTGCAGCTTGTTGCGCACGTCGTTGGGATCGACGATCGCGTCGAACAGGACGTGGGCGGCGAAGGCCAGCGCGATGCCGATGGCCAGGCCAAGCAGCAGGCCGATACCGGCGTTCACCGGCAGGCGAGGCTTGAAGGGATAGCTGGGCGGATCGGCGCGATCGACCACCGAAACGATGGACTGGCCGATGCCACCGGCAACGCCGATTTCCTTGTAGCGCTGCAGCAGCGCATCATAGAGCGCGCGGTTGGTATCCACTTCGCGCAGCAGAATGTTGTATTCGATCGACCGGCCGCGCTCCAGCTGGACGTTTTGCTTGGTCGCACCGACGCGGGCCATAAGTTCGGCCTCGGCGCGCATGGCGCTGCGATAATCGCCTTCCAGCTCGGAACGCTTGCTGCCGCCGGTGCGGTTGCGTTCGGCCTGGATCGTCGCGTCGAGTTGCTTGATCTTGGCCTGAAGCTCCCGCATCGCCGGGTAGTCCGCCTTGAAGATTTTCGATTTTTCCTGGTACTGCGATTCCAGATCGGCGCGCTGGCTGATGATCGGCGCAAGCGCGGTCGACTGGTCCGCGACAAAGGCGGTGGACGCGTTGCGGAACGCCGTTTCGGCGTTGATGCGGCGAACGCGGGCGGCGTTGAGCGCCTCGTTCAGCGCGGCGAGATCGGACTGCGCCAGCGTTGCGCCTTCGGCCGTCTTGCCATCCACCGTCACCGACTGGGTGCGGAACACGCCCGAGCTGATCGTCTGGTCGTTGAGCTTGCGCTCGGAATCCTCGAGCGCGGTCTTGGTGCGGGCAAGCTGGTCCGACAGGAACTTGCGCGCATAGGACGAGGAATCGTAGCGGCGCTCAAGGCTGGAGGCGATGAAGCCGTCCGACAGGGCATTGGCGATCTTCGACGCCATCACCGGATCCTTGGCGGTCTGCCGGACGGTGATCAGCAGGCTGTTCTTTACCGCTTCGATCGAGCTGTCTTCCATCACCTTGGCGGTCGCGCGCTTGGTGCGCTGATCGCGGGTGCCTTCCTTGCCGCCGTAATCGGGCAGCGCGGCAAGGTTGAGATCTTCGACGACGCGGCGCGCGAGCACTTCGCTGCGCAACAGGCCGATCTGGGTGGCGACCAGTTCCTGCGTTGCCACGCGCTGCTGCGTCTGCGGCGACTTCGCGCCGGCATTGGCCAGCATGTCGTTGGCGCCGTTGTTCACTTCGAGCAGCGCCGAAGCGCGATAGAGCGGGGTCATCAGCAGGCTGAAGACGATACCAAGGATGAGGCCAAGCGCACCCGCGCCAAGGATCAGCTTGCGGTGCTCCGACAGGATGCGCAGCAGATCGCTGAGTTCAAATCCGCCCGCTACTTGCGGCGGAGAGTCCAGCGGAGTTGCCGCGGTGGGGGTAAGGGGTGCTGCCTGCGAAGCCATTTTCGGCGATGTCCGTCTTAGAGATTGCTGAAGATGGCGAGAAGGGGAACCGCCTGGAGAACGTCACGATAGACCGAACGAAGGTTCGATCCGTTCACAGCGATGATATCGCCGGGATAGACGGTCGGATCGGCCATCTCTCCGTTGCGGATCGAGGTGAGGTCGAACGCGGCCGCCTGGGTCTTTCCATCACGCTTGCGAATGATGACCACGCGCTTGGCGTTGCCGTCGCTGGCGTTGACGCCGCGCGCCAGGGCAATGGCGCCGAGCAGGGTGGTTCGGCCCGGAAGCTGGTAGATGCCCGGGAAGTTGACGCCACCTTCAACCGCGACACTCGTGCGGTTCGTCGCGGATACGCGCACGCTGATATCGGGGTTCTGCAGGTACTTGTCGCCATACCGCTTTTCGAGCAGCTGGGCGAACTGGTCCGGGCTGTGATCGCGCACCGAAACCTTGCCGAGCAGCGGCAGGTCCAGATTGCCGAAGGCATCGACCTGGTATTCGCCGGTCAGCTCCGGAACCCGGAACACGTTGATCTTGAGAACATCGAGTGGGCCAAGCGGCACGTCGTAGGCTTCAACGCCCAGCTCCGCCCGATCGGGCGGACCGAAACCGGCGGGATCATAGGGGATCTTGCCGCCGCGGCTGTCGCAGGCGGAAATCAGGATCGCAAGGCCACCGACAAGCGCCAGACGAGCAACAAGCGCGCTTCGTCCAACAGGTGAATTTCCTGATGGCCCGAGCACTTTCCGGTCAACCAACCCCAGCCTCCTCAATCGCACGCGTTGATCCCTGACGCCATGGCGCAGAGATCGAAGTGGCGACTTCTAGGGCATGAGTCCGCAATTGCAAAGGCCTAGCAGCACCGGGTGCGATCCACCGCGGTCCCCATCCGGCAATCAGGGCCGCACGCCGTGCCTTTCGAGCGCCTCGCAATAGATCGCGGTCACGCGCGCTTGCGAGAACTCGGCCACGACGCGATCCCGCCCGGCCGCAGCCATGCGCTGCCAGTCCGCATGGTCGCACTGCGCCGCGCGGTCGAGCGCACCGGCCAGCGAGGCCGCGTCGCGCGCCGCGCACAGGAAGCCGTTTTCCCCATCGCGCACGACATCGCGGCAGCCGGTCACATCGGTGGTCACGATCGGCCGGCCCATCGCCGCCGCTTCGAGCAGAACGCGCGAGAGGCCTTCACGATAGGAGGGCAGGACGATGAAGTCGGCCTCGGCGATTGCCGGGCGCACGTCGTCAGACGAGGGCAGGTATTCAATCAGCCCTTCGGCCTGCCAGCCTTCAACCTCAGCGCGGGGGATTGCCGTGCGATTGGCGACATCGAGCGGGCCCATCAGCTGGAAGCGGGCATCGGGCCATTTTGGACGCAGCAATCTGGCCGCTTCGGCGTATTCGCGCACGCCCTTGTCTGCGACGACGCGGGCGATCATCAGGAATCGGCGCGGCTGCGGGCGCCCACCGGCCGGCGGCGACCAGTGCTGCGGATCCACGCCCGATCCGGGCAGCAGACCCGCCTGCACCGGCCGGACCATGCCCTGTTCGACAAACAGATCGCGATCGTCGGTGTTCTGGAAAAACACCACAGGCGCCTTGCGGAAGCCGAAGCGATAGAGCTGGCGCACGATATGGGTCAGCAGGTTGCGGCGGATGAAGGCCGTGCCAAGCCCTGATACATTGGGGAAGGCCGGAACCCCGGCCAGTCCCGCCGCGAGCGAGCCATAGACGTTGGGCTTGATCGTCCAGCTAAGCCAGGCAACCGGCCTTTCGCGGGCGATGATCGCGCGAAAGGCACGCAACGTTGCCATGTCGCGCAAAGGCGAAAGCCCCGCGCTGTCGATCGGCGCGGCGGCAAAGCGGCAGCCGATTTCGGCCAGACGGCGTTCCATTTCGGCATCGGGCGGCGCTACGGCCAGCACGTCGAACCCCTTGCCGATCAGGGCTGTTATCAGCCCCTTGCGGAAGTTCACGAGGTTCCACGCCTGATTGGCGCAGACGATAATCGTCGAGCCTGCCACGGCTATTCCTGCCCGATCAGCCAGCGATAGGGGACCCAGAAGTTCGAATTGTCCGCCATGGTCAGCCAGACGAACTGGATGATGACAGCCACGGCGATCAGCAGCAGGCGTATCAGCTGCGCCGTTCCCGGCCCGCCGCCGATCATTCGGCGAAATTCTCCGAAGGCGGCCATCTGCACCACCGAAAAGAACAGCGCGATACGGTCCACCGCCGTTGACGAGGCGGTCAGCACCAGCGCGGCCACTGAGAGCATGTTGGCAAGCGCGATGAGGAACCAGAAGGCGCGCACTTCCTCCACTGGCCGGAAACGCTTCCAGAACAGCAGCACGAAAGCGGCCGGCATAGCGCCCATGGCCACGCGCGTGGCGGCGCCCGCCGAATCGAATTCCGCATCGAGATAGCCGGACTGGAAGGTTTCCAGACGCGGCGCAAACAGGACTAGGAAGGCCACGACGCCGATGATGCTGACGATCAGGGCAAGCAGCTTTTGCCGTTTGGCGATCGAGAAGACGAACAGCGGCAGGGTGATGACGGCCGAGGAGTGGAACAGCGTCGCCGCGACGAGATAGCTGCCCGTCCGAATTGTGTTCGCGCGCACCAGCGAACTCGCCGCAATCAGCATGAGGCCGATCGCCGCCGCCTGGCGGACATAACCGAAGCCGACGACGATCAGCAGATAGGGCACGGCAATGACAACCGCGATCCACGGGTCATCGAACTGCCGGGCGACCAGCACGACACCATAGACGAGCAGGAAACAGCAGACCGCATAGACCAGCGGCAGCCCCACACCCACTTGCGCGGAAATCCACATCAGAAGGCCGAACAGCGGATCGGTGAAGGTCACCGCGAACGACAGGTCGTCCAGCCGGATCTCGTCGTACATGTTCTCGTAGTTCAGCCAGTCGCCGCCGGTCTGGTAGCGCAGGGCGCCCAGCGCGACATAGACAAGGATGAACACCCAGAAGGCATAGTCCTGCCCCGGACGCCGCGTCTGGATAGCTCCGCCCACCGGGTAGAACAGGGCCATCAGGCTGGGCAGGGCAAGGAAAAGCCAATAGACGAGCATGAGTGCGGCCGACCTATCGCATGGCCGCGCGTGTCACAAGCGCCAAGCCGATCCGCCTGCGGTGCGTCCGGTCACGCAAGGGGCCGGACAGGCGCGCAAACGGCTGACTGATGATCACCCCTGCTGCGCCACGACGTCGCGGAAATAGGAGATGGTCTTTTCCAGCCCCTGCGCCAGCGGGATCGAGGGTTCCCATGCAAGGTGCGTGCGGGCGCGGGTGATGTCCGGCTGACGCTGCTTGGGATCGTCGGCCGGCAGCGGCAGCTGCACCAGCTCGGATTTTGCGCCGGTCATGGCGATGACCTGTTCAGCCAGTTCGCGGATGGTGAATTCGCCGGGGTTGCCGATGTTGATCGGGCCAGTCACTTCGGCGGGCGAATCCATCAGCGCCATCAGGCCACGGACCAGATCGTCGACGTAGCAGAAGCTGCGCGTCTGCGCGCCATCGCCGTAGATGGTGATCGGTTCACCCTTCAGCGCCTGGACAATGAAGTTGGATACCACGCGGCCATCGGCGGGATGCATGCGCGGGCCATAGGTGTTGAAGATGCGCGCCACCTTGATCTCCAGCCCATGCTGGCGGTGGTAATCGAAGAACAGCGTTTCGGCGCAGCGCTTGCCTTCGTCATAGCACGAACGCGGGCCGATGGGATTGACGTTGCCCCAGTAATCCTCGGTCTGCGGGTGGATCGCCGGATCGCCATAGACCTCGCTGGTCGAAGCCTGGAGGATACGCGCACCGACGCGCTTGGCCAGACCCAGCATGTTGATGGCGCCATGCACGCTGGTCTTGGTCGTCTGCACCGGATCGTGCTGATAGTGGATCGGCGAGGCCGGGCAGGCGAGGTTGTAGATCTGGTCCACCTCGACATAGAGCGGAAAAGTCACGTCGTGGCGCATGAATTCAAAGCGTTCATGGCCGCGAAGGTGCGCAATATTTTCGCGCGTTCCGGTGAAATAGTTGTCGACGCAGAGCACGTCATGGCCCGCTTCGATCAGGCGGTCACACAGGTGCGATCCGAGAAAGCCAGCGCCACCGGTCACCATAACACGTTTCCGGCTTGAATAATTGCGGCTCATTCGAATGGGTCCTCCGACACGGGCAGCGACAGGCTGCGAACCCGGGTCGCTATTGGCTGCACCGGCAAATGTCCATATCCCACGGCCCGCCAAGGCAAACTTGGCTGTGGCTTGACGCGCGCAGATCGGCCTGTTCTATGCCGGCCATGCGTCGCAAGCCACTTCCGGTCCAACCCTTGCTGATCGGGGCGGCAAGCCTGGTCAACGTGGTGGTCGCGGTGCTTTTCCAGTGGGTGCTGCTGATCATCCTTGGTCCGGGCAAGGATACCGACGCGCTGTTTGCCGCGCTGACCCTGCCGCAACTGTTCAGCACGGTGATCGCCTCGGCCCTGACCCAGGTTCTCGTGCCGCTGCTGGCTGGTGAAAGCGAGGACGATGCCCGGCGCACGGCCTGGTCCTATGTCGCGCTGTTCGGACCGCTCTTCGCCATGGCCGCGGCGGCGCTGGCCCTCGCCGCGCCGTGGTGGGTGCCGCTTCTGGTTGACGGGTTCGATGCCGCCGCCAAGGCGCGGGCGATCACGCTGACGCAGATATCGGTGATCGGCATTGTCTTTACCGGCACCATCGCCGTGCAGCAGGCCGCCGCCTTTGCCCGGGGCCATTACATCTGGCCGGACATGGCCCAGGCCTTGACCAACGCCATCGCGCTGGGCCTGCTGATCATTCTGTTGCCGCGCTTCGGGATCATGGCGGCGGCCTGGATCACGCTGGGGCGCCTGGCGCTGCAATGCGTGCTGATGGCGAAGACGCTGGGCGCCTTTGTCCGCCCGGACTTTGCCGATCCGGCGCTCGCTGCCGGGTGGAAGCGCATGAAGCCGCTGGTGCTGGGCGCCTCCTATTACAAGCTTGATCCGGTGATCGATCGCTATCTCCTGTCGGCGCTCGCGCCCGGCAGCCTTTCGCTGTTCACCCTGGCGCAGCAGCTGCACTCCGCTGCCTCGCAGGTCGTCACCAAGGCGCTGGCGACCCCCGCGCAGACCCAGCTTGCCGCGCAGGCAAAACGCGGCGAGCACGACGCCTTCGCGCGGGTGCTGAAGCGGGGGTTTTTCATCACGACGCTGTTCTGTCTGGCCTGCATCATCGGACTGGCGCTGATCGGTGAACCGGTGCTCAATGTGCTGATGGCCTATGGCCGGTTCGATGCCGAACACGCGCACAACCTGTGGCTGATCCTGCTGGCGGCAAGCGGCGTTTTCATCCTTGGCGCATCGAGTTCGCTGCTTGCCGGCGCCTTCTATGCGCGCGGCGATACGCGCACCCCAACGCTGCTCGGCTCGGCCTCGTTCACCGCCAGTCTGGTGCTTAAACTCTTGATGTTCCGCGCTATGGGCATATTGGGATTGGCGCTGGCGGTGACTTTCCAATATGTGCTTTCCGCCGCGCTGATGGCCTTCTGGCTGCAGCGTCATGGTGCCATTGACTGGGTCCACAAGAAGGAAGACGCGTGACCGGAATTCCGGCCTCTGTACATCTGGAAACGGCCGGCTGCCCGCTCTGCGGCGATGCGCCGGCAATCCCCGTCCTGCAGGGATCGGACCTGCTGCACGACCTTCCGGGCACCTTTACGGTGGCCTGCTGCGCATCGTGCGGCCTGCTGCGCACCAATCCCCGGCCAACGCCGCAGACCATCGGGTTCTACTACCCGTCGGACTACGGCCCCTACCTTGGCACCGTCGTTGCCGATGGCTCTTCGGGCGGCGGGTTGAAGGCGCGGCTGATCGCATTCGGCAAGCGCCTGTTCGATACCAAGGCCCACGCCATTCCGCCCCGCTCGCCGGGCCGGATGCTGGAACTGGGCTGCGCTTCGGGAAGCTACCTTCACGCCATGGCCGGGCGCGGGTGGCAGGTGGAGGGAATCGAGTTTTCGCCCGAAGCCGCCGCTTCGGCGCGCAAGCTTGGCTATCAGGTGGATACCGGCGCCGTGGAAACGATCGACAAGGGCGCCGCCCAGTTCGATCTGATAACCGGCTGGATGGTGCTGGAACATCTGCACCAGCCGCTCGCCGTGCTGCAAAAGCTGCGGCAATGGGTAAAGCCGGGCGGCGCGCTGGCCATTTCGGTGCCAAATGCCGGCAGTCTTGAACGCAAGCTGTTCGGCCCGCACTGGTACGCGTTGCAATTGCCCACCCACCTCTATCATTACGATCCTGCCTCGATCCGCAGGCTGATGGCGGCGGCGGGCTGGCGGGTGACGGCAATTCACCACCACCGCACGCTGAGCAACGCGATTGCCAGCACCGGCTACTGGCTGCGCGACAAAGGCTTTGGCGGCCTGGCGCAGGCGCTGATCGACTTCCCGGAAAAGGGCGGTCGCATCGGCGCACTGGCCGTTTTTCCTTTCGCGTGGATTGCGGCCCTGCTCGGGCAGACCGGCCGCATGACCGTCTGGGCAGAGCCGGCCTGACCATGCGCGTCGCCGCTTTCACCGGCGGGCCGACGGTGCCCAGCGGACGGTTTCGCGTGCGCCAGTTCATCGCGCCGCTCGCCGCTGAAGGCATTGCCATGACCGAGATGGGCCACGGCGGGGGCGGCGTCTATCCACCCGCGCAGCGCTGGCAGCGGCCGCTGTGGGCGGCGGCACGGCTGGCGGCGCTGGCCCCGCAGGTCGCGGCTTCGCGCCGCTATGACGCGGTGCTGCTGCAGCGCGAATTCCTGTCCTCGCTGGCAACGCTGGAAGGCCTCACCGGTCGGCCTCGCCTGTTCGACGTCGACGATTCGATTCACCTGCTGCGCGGCGGCGGCTTTGCCCGGACAATCGCCAGCCGGTGCGACCGCGTCATCGCCGGTAACGATTACCTCGCGCAGTGGTACGGCCAGTGGAACCGCGATGTCCGCGTGCTTCCCACTTGCGTCGATACCGATCGCTATGCACCCGCGCGGCGCGCCGCCGATGCGCGGATATCGATGGGCTGGACCGGCACCTCGGCCAATTTCCCCTACCTTCAAGCGATCGAGCCGGCGCTGCGCCGCGCGCTTGATGCCAACCCCGCCCTGTCGCTGACCATCATGGCAGACCGGGCGCCGGCGCTCGCCTCCATCGACCCTGCGCGCTGGCAGTTCCAGCCGTGGAGCGAGGCGGCGGAAGTCGGCATGATCCAGTCGCTTGACCTGGGGTTGATGCCGCTTCCCGACGATGAATGGACGCGCGGCAAGTGCAGCTTCAAGATGCTGCAATACATGGCCTGCGGCGTCGCCGTGGTGGTTTCCCCGGTCGGCATGAATGTCGATGTGCTGGCCCACGACGAAGCCGGGCTGGCAGCGCGAAGCATCGATGAATGGACCGATGCCCTGCTGGCCCTTGCCACGGCGCCCGACCTGCGGCACCGCATGGGCATGAAGGGTCGCTCGGTTGTCGAAACGCATTATTCCGTCCGGTCGGCCGCGCCGAAGCTGGCAGACATCCTGAGAGGCAACTGAGATGCTCCGTCCCGATATCCAGGCCCTGCGCGGGCTGGCCGTTCTGGTGGTGCTGCTGTTCCACGCGCGGCTGAACGCATTTCATGGCGGCTATCTGGGCGTCGACATCTTCTTCGTGATCTCGGGCTTCCTGATCACCTCGATGATCCGCACGCAGCTGCTGCGCGGCAGCTTCAGCTTCAAGGAATTCTATTTCCGCCGGGCCAAGCGCCTGCTGCCCGCCGCCTATGTCACGCTGATCGTATCGACCGTGGCATCGGCCTTCCTGCTGACCGCGATCGAGTTCCGCCAGTTTGCTGATCAGGTGCTGGGCGCCGTCACCTTTACCGCCAATTTCGTCCTGCGCGGACAAGGAAACTATTTCGGCGGCGATGCCGATCTGAAACCCTTGCTGCACACCTGGTCGCTGTCGATCGAGGAGCAGTATTACCTCGTCATGCCGGCGCTGCTGTTCTTCACACCGAAGAAGTGGTGGGCCTGGCTGATCGGCCTCGTCGTCGTCGGCAGCCTTGTGATGTGCCTGGCGCTCGGGCTCTACCGGCCGGACTTCGCCTTCTACCTGTTCCCGACGCGGGCGTGGGAACTGGGCATCGGTTCGATCGGCGCCTTCCTGTTCGGGCGCAAGCAGCCCACCCGGATCGCGACCATGCTGTTCTGGCCGGCGCTTGCGGCGCTGATCGTGCTGCCGCTGTTCCCGCTGGGCGGCATGCATCCGGGATGGGACGCGTTTCTGGCCTGTGCGGCAACGCTGGTGGTGATCCTGCGCAACCACCCGCTGTTCAACGGGCCGGCGATTCGCCCGATGACCTGGGTGGGCGACATTTCCTATTCGCTCTACCTCGTCCACTGGCCGATCTTCGCGCTCGCCACCAATGTCTGGGTGGGTGAAGTGCCGCTGACGGTGAAGATCGGCCTGATTGCCCTGTCCTTCGCGGCGGCGGCGGCGCAGTACCGCTGGGTCGAAAACCCCATCCGCCACGCCAAGGTGGCCTTCACCTGGCCGCATGTCGGCATGGCGGCGGCCTGCTCGGCGCTGGTCATCGCCCTGCCCTATGCGCTGATCTACGCGGGCGCGGCGCCGGATAAATGGGTACAGGAGCGCCGCGGCAACACCGGGCTTGGCGCGCAGTGCGTGTCGAATACGAGCTTCACCCCGCGCGCCGACTGCACCACCGGCTCACCGCCGACCGAGCTCGTCTGGGGCGATTCCTATGCCATGCACCTGATCCCCGGCATCGTCGCCACACGCGGGCCCGAGCAGGTGGCGCAGGCGACCAAATACGTGTGCGGCCCGCTGCTCGATACCGCGCCGATCCTCGACACCACCGGCGCACAGCAGAACCGCTGGTGGGCCGAAGGGTGCCTGTCCTACAACCGCGACGTGATCGCTTACATTGCGAAGACGCCGTCGATCCGCACCGTAGTGCTGTCGAGCGTTTTCAAGCAGTACATGACCGAAGGCGAAACGCACCTGCTGGTCCGCACGCCGCAGGGTGACCAGGAGGTTGCCGGCGGGGTTGAACCGGCGCTCGCCGGGATTGGCAAGACCATCGCCGAGATCCGCAAGCTTGGCCGCAAGGTGGTGGTGATCGCACCGCCGCCAGCGATGGACTGGGACGCCGGCATGTGCACCGAACGTCGCCTGCGCGGCCTGCCAACCTTTGGCGAGCACGCCGATTGCGCCATTCCCGATGCCGCCTATCAGACCAAGCGCGCCAACGTACTGCGGTTCCTGTCCGAAGTGCCTAGGCGCCATGGTGCCGAGGTCATCATGTTCGACCCCTGGCTGAAGCAGGAAGACCGCTATCCCGTCTATCCGACGGGCAAGATCTGGTACATTGCCAACGGCCACCTGTCCTACACCGGGTCGATCGATCTGGCGCAGAAGATGAAGCTGGGCGAGCTTATCGCGCAGCAGGCGAAGTAGCCTGAGCCGCTCAGCCCTGTGCTTCGAGCCAGGCTTGGAACATCAGAACGGGCCAAAGCTTGGCGGTGAAATTGCGCTGGCCTGACAGGTGCTGGCCCCAGGCCTTGGTAACGCGCGGTTCGTGCCAATAGCCTTCCTGCCGCAGCCGTTCGGGCGCCAGCAGGCCTTCCGCCCAGTCGCGCAAGGGACCGCGCAGCCATTCGCCCACCGGCACGCCGAAGCCCATCTTCGGCCGCTCGATCAGTTCGCGCGGCACGTGGCGGTACAGCACCTGGCGCAGGGGCCATTTCGCCTGATCGTCGCGGATCTTGTAGGCGAGCGGCAGGCTCCAGGCATATTCGACCACCGCGTGATCGAGGAACGGCACCCGCGATTCGAGGCTGACAGCCATCGATGCGCGATCGACCTTCACCAGGATATCGTCGGGCAGATAGGACACCGCGTCGAGCGCCATCATCTGCGACACCGGATCGAGGCCCGACAGATCAGGCGGGTTGCCCGCGACGAAGGTCGGCGGTTCATGCCCGCCGATAATCCAGTTCACCGGGTCGGTCTCGCTGGAAATCAGCCGCATGTAGAGCTCGGCGATTGACCCGGCATCGAGCACACCCGCACCCTTGTGCAGCTTGTCGCCAAGCAGCTTGATCCGGTTGGCGAGAAAGAGGTCGCCCGCCCGGTTGAGCAGGCCGGGCGGCACCGAGCCGATCGCGCCGGCCGCCAGATGGCGCAGCGCCATCGGCACCTTGCTGATCCGCGACCACAGCCGCGCGGTCATCGCATAGCGGTTGTAGCCAGCAAACAGTTCGTCCCCCGCATCGCCCGAGAGAGATACGGTCACGTGCCCGCGCGCCAGCTTGCTGACCAGATAGGTCGGGATCTGCGAGCTGTCGGCAAAGGGTTCACAGTAGATGCCCGGAAGGCCGGGGATCACGTTCTGCGCATCCTCAGGCCGGACGTAAAGTTCGTGATGATCGGTGCCAAGATGGGCGGCGACGGCCTTGGCATATTGCGCCTCGTCAAAGCCGCGCTCGTCGAAGCCGATGGTGAAGGTCTTCACCGGATTGGCCGATATGGACTGCATCAGCGCGACCACGGTGGACGAATCGACCCCGCCCGAAAGGAAGGCGCCCAGCGGCACGTCGGAGACCATCTGCCGGCGTACCGCCGCCGTGGCGAGCGTTTCCAGCTGGTCGACCGCTTCCTCCGCCGATCCGGCGAAGGGGCTGGCCTGCCCGCGCCGGGCGACATCGATCAGGCTCCAATAGGTTTCAACCTGCGGCTCGGGCTGCGCGCGCGAGACGGTCAGGATGGTGCCGGGCAACAGCTTGGCAAGGCCGGTGTAGATCGCATGGGGCGCCGGAACATAGCCGTGCCGCATCAGCAGGGTCAGCGCGCCGCGATCAACCTCTGCGGTGCAGGCGGGGTGCGCGCGCAGCGCCTTCAGTTCCGACCCGAACAGGAAGGCGCGATCCTCGCCTTGCCCCTGCCAGCCGTAATAGAGCGGCTTTTCGCCCAGCCGGTCCCGCGCGAGGCGCAGCGTGCCGTCCAGCCGGTCCCACAGGGCGATGGCGAACATGCCGGTGGCGCGGCGCAGGGTTTCCGTCAGCCCCCAGGTCTCGATCCCGGCGAGCAGCACTTCGGTATCGGAATGGCCGCGCCAGCCGTGCTGCCAGCCCGCCGCGTTCAGCTGGTCGCGCAGCTCCTCGTGGTTGTAGATCTCGCCATTGTAGGCCAGCACGAAGCGCCCCGATACGCCGTGCATCGGCTGGTGCCCGGCGGCCGACAGATCGATGATCGCCAGGCGGCGATGGCCGACGCCGTAGCCCTGTGCCTCATCCGTCCAGACGCCGCCACCGTCCGGCCCGCGATGGAGGATACAGTCGGCCATGGCCTGCGCCCGGCGCGCCAGCCGATCCGCATTCGACGAAGGGCGCGCTTCCAGAAAGCCGGCCAATCCGCACATGTTCAGGCAGTTCCTTGGGCAATTACCGAACGGTAGTGTTCGGCATAGAGACGGGCGACATGCCCGATTTCATAGCGGCTGGCGATCCTTTCGCGCGCGGCGCGGCCCAATTCACGGCGCGCCGCCGGCGCCATCAGGGCCAGCTTTCGCATGGCTGCGCCGAGCGCATCGGGGTTGCGCGTCGGCACCACCGTGCCGCAAGGGCCGACGATGATCGCGGTATCGCCGGCATCGGTGGCAACCACCGGAAGCGCCATCAGCATCGCCTCGCCAATCACGTTGGGGAAGCCTTCGTTGGTCGACGACGAGCAATAGACATCGGCGCTTCCCAATGCCTCGCGCACGTCGACCAGCGGCGCGCCAAGCGTCACGCGCCCGTCAAGGCCAAGGCTGCGCACCAGTTCGCGGTTCTGCGCGCTTTCGGCAATGCCCTTGCCGCAGATGGTCAGACTGGCTTCGGGCACGTCGCGCGCGACCTGCGCGAAGGCGCGGATAAGCGTCGGGTAATCCTTCAGCACGTCATCGCGGCCGATGGCGAGGAAACGGCAACCGGGCGAATCCTCGCGCCGTACCGGCGGCACGAAATGGTCAACCTCGAACCCGTTGGGCAGAACCGTCATCCGCGCCGCGTCATAGCCCCGGGCCGCATGAAAACGCGCCGCTTCCTCACCGCAGCAGACGATCGAGGTGGGCAGGCGGCGGCTGAGCAGCGCGTTGATCCGCACCAGCGCACGGGTGGCGAGATTGTCGCCCGAAACGGTGCAGCGCAGGTTCCACGCCAGCGGCGCGCGCCAGCCCTTGCGCAGGGCAAGGCCCGCAATCAGGTCAGCGTGATAGAGCCAGGACTGGACGAGATCGGGTTTCAGTTCGGCCAGCAGGGCGCGCAGCCGCGCCACCGCGCCCGGCATTCCGGCAAGCCCCGCCATGCCCAGCGTTTCGACCCGGATGCCGCCCGCCCGCAGCCGCTCGCCAATCGGGCCAAGCGTGGTGAGCGAGACGACCACCGGTTCGGCAAGCCCCTGCCGCGCGTGCTCCTCGCACAGGCGCTGCAACATGCGTTCAGCCCCACCAACGCCGAGTCCGGAGATGACGTGGACGATCCGCAAGCGCGCTTACCTGTCAGCCCCGACGAGCCGCAGCAGGTACTGGCCATAGCCGGTCTTGGCGAATTCCTCGCCGCGGGCGCGCAGGGCGGCATCGTCTATCCAGCCGTTTTCCCAGGCGATTTCCTCAAGGCAAGCGAGCTGGATGCCCTGGCGGTGCTGGAGCGTGCGGACGAATTCGCCCGCTTCCAGCAGGCTGTCGTGCGTGCCGGTATCGAGCCAGGCATAGCCCCGGCCCATGCGCTCCACGTGCAGGTCGCCAGCTTCCATGTACATGCGATTGAGATCGGTAATTTCCAGCTCGCCGCGATGCGAAGGCTTTACCTGCCGGGCGAGATCAACGACTCGCTCGTCGTAGAAATAGAGCCCGGTCACCGCCCAGTGCGACTTGGGGTTTTCCGGCTTTTCCTCGATCGAGATGGCGCGGTGATCGGCGTCAAGCTCCACCACGCCATAGGCCTTCGGGTTTTCGACGTGATAGCCGAACACGGTGGCCGCCCCTTCGTGCGCGCGGCTGCGGGCGCGGTGCAGCATATCAGGCAGGCCGGCGCCGTAGAAGATGTTGTCCCCCAGCAAGAGCGCAGACGGCCCGCCGGCGACGCAATCGGCGCCGAGGTGGAAGGCCTGTGCCAGCCCTTCGGGCCGTGGCTGGATGGCGTAATCGATCGCCAGCCCGAACTGGTCGCCGCTGCCGAACAGGCGGCGGTAATTGTCGATATATTCGGGCGAGGAGATGATCAGCACCTCGCGGATGCCCGCCAGCATCAGCGTCGACAGCGGGAAAAAGATCATCGGCTTGTCGTAGATCGGCAGCAGCTGCTTGTTCACCGCCAGCGTTGCCGGGTGCAGCCGGGTGCCTGATCCGCCCGCCAGGATAATGCCCTTCATGTCGCTACCCTTCCCGCCAGCTGGCGCACCGTTTCATCCACCGCGTCTTGCCAGGGCCGCATCCGGATACCGAAATCCGCCGCGATCCGCGAACAGTCGAGCCGCGAATCCGCAGGCCGGCGCGCCGGGGTGGGATATTCGGCCGTGGTAATGGCGACAACCCGCTGCGGCACCGTCATGCCACAGGCGGCGGCGCACGCGAACACGTGTTCGGCCAGACCGTGCCAGGTGGTCTCGCCGCTGTTGGTGCAGTGCCAGGTGCCCGAGGGCCGCGCCGGATCGGCGGTAAGCGCCTGCGTTATCGTGGCCAGCGCCTGCGCAAGATCGCCGGCATGGGTCGGGCAGCCGCGCTGATCGGCCACGACACGCAGCTCCTCGCGCTCGGCGCCAAGACGCAGCATGGTCTTGATGAAATTCGCGCCATCGGCGCTGACCACCCAGGCGGTGCGGACGATGGCATGGCGCGCGCCCGATGCGCGCACTGCGTCCTCACCCTCGGCCTTGGTGCGGCCATAGACGCTGACCGGGGCGACGGCATCGTCCTCGCGCCAGGGGCCCTGCCCATCTGCCGGAAAGACATAGTCGGTCGACACGTGGACGATCGGAATGCCCTTGCGCGCAGCTGCCGCAGCCAGACGGGCCGGGGCGGCGGTATTGATCGCGCGCGCCATCAGCGGTTCGCTCTCCGCCTTGTCGACGGCGGTATAAGCGCCGCAGTTGATGATGGCCGAAACGCCGTCGAGCATGGGATCGAGCTCCGGCAAGGCGGCAAGATCAAGCGCGCTGCGCGGCGGGGCGACAATGTCCACTCCCGGCAGGTCAAGGCATTGCAAAGCAGTGCCGACCTGACCCGTGCCGCCGGTAACCAGCCAGCGTTCAGTCATTGCTGAGTCCCAGCCGCTCGCCGCGATAGGACCCGTCGTGGATCGCCTGCCACCAGGCTTCGTTGTCCAGATACCAGCGTACCGTGCCGGCAATGCCGGTTTCGAAGCTTTCCTTCGGGCTCCAGCCCAGTTCGCGGCCGATCTTCGCCGTGTCGATGGCGTAACGGAAATCGTGGCCCGGA
Source organism: Novosphingobium sp. (assembly GCA_046063225.1). Classification (GTDB taxonomy): domain Bacteria; phylum Pseudomonadota; class Alphaproteobacteria; order Sphingomonadales; family Sphingomonadaceae; genus Novosphingobium. The sequence continues at coordinate 21,433 of JBJTLW010000041.1, forward strand.
CGGTCGGTGACGAAGGTGATCTGTTCGCGGTAGGACTTGCCATCCGCGCGCGGGCGGGCCTTGTCCAGCTCGTCGCAAATGGCGTGGACGACCTGCAGGTTGGTGCGTTCCGAATTGCCGCCGACGCAATAGGTTTCGCCGGGCACGCCGCGGTCCACCACCAGCCGCAGGGCGCGGGCATGGTCTTCGACATGAAGCCAGTCGCGCACGTTGGAGCCATCGCCATAGACCGGCAGCGGCTGGCCCGAAATCGCCTTCAGGATCACCAGCGGGATCAGCTTTTCCGGAAAGTGATAGGGGCCGTAATTGTTCGAACAGTTGGTCACCACCACCGGCAGGCCGTGGGTGTGATGCCAGGCGCGCACGAGGTGGTCGCTCGAGGCTTTCGACGCCGAATAGGGCGAGCGCGGATCGTAGGCGGTCGTTTCGGTAAACAGGCCGTCATCGCCCAGCGATCCGAACACCTCGTCGGTGGAGATGTGGTGGAAACGGAACGCCGCGCGTCCCGCATCGTCCAGCCCGCGCCAATAGGCTGTCGCGGCATCGAGCAGGGTGAAGGTGCCGACGACGTTGGTCTGAATGAATTCCGCCGGGCCGTCGATCGACCGGTCGACATGGCTTTCGGCGGCCAGATGCATCACCGCATCAGGGCGAAATTCGGCAAAGGTGCGCGCCATGGCGGCACCGTCGCAGATGTCGGCCTGGACGAAGTGGTGGCGGTTCGATTGCCGCGCCTCGGCCAGCGAGGACAGGTTGCCCGCATAGGTCAGCTTGTCGACATTGCACACCTCGGCACCGGTTTCGCCAATCAGCTGGCGCACCACGGCCGAGCCGATGAAGCCGGCCCCGCCCGTCACGAGAATACGCGTGTGGTTCATGATCAATCCAGTTCCGCCATGGGCAGGCCATCATAGGCAAAGGGGCTGTCGAATGCCGCAAGGCGTGGCAGGCCGCGATCCTTGTCCGAAAGCGTGGGTGCCGCCCCATCCAGCGGCCACGGCAGGCCGATGTCGGGATCGTCCCAGGCAATGCCGCCATCGCACTGCGGCGCGTAATAGTCCGAAGTCTTGTAGGCGACTTCGGCGTTTTCGGTCAGCGTCAGGAAGCCGTGCGCAAAGCCCACCGGCACATAGAGCTGTTCGCCGCCCGCAGCGGTGAGTTCGCACCCCACCCACTTGCCATAAGTGGGCGAGCCCTGACGCAGGTCCACCGCCACGTCCCAGATCGCCCCGGCAAGGCAGCGGACCAGCTTGGCCTGACCATGCGGCGGCGCCTGGAAATGCAGGCCGCGCAACGTGCCCCTGGCCGCCGAGAAGCTGTGGTTGTCCTGGACAAAATCCTCGACCACGCCCAGCTCTTCGAGCCGGCGCTTGCTGTAACTTTCGGTAAACCAGCCGCGCGCGTCGCCGTGACGGACTGGAACAATGCGCTGGGGAATGGGCATTTGGGGTTCGCTGGCTCGGCCTGTTGCGGAACGGAATGGCCGGAGCGTTAAGGGCAAATCGGGTCAAGGTCCAGCCTTGCGACAGAAAGGTCCGGACCGGCGCGAACCAATTGCGGTTTCAGGGGTTTTGCTCCTATAGGGCGGGAGGACTGCCCCCTTGGGGTGAATGAGCAAGGCACAGGCGGAAGTAGCTGGGCATGAACGTCGCAAACAGGCGATTTCAAAGACGTAGCGTACTGCTGCACCCGGCGGTGCAGCTGCTGGCCGCCTGCGTTTTCTGCGTGCTGCTGCCCTATCTGGTGCAGATCTGGTCGCTTCCGGCCGGATCGTTCTTCCCCGAATCGGATGCCAGCGCCATCGCTTCGCTGGGCGCGCTGATCTTCGGTTTCTGGCTGCACCGATCGGTCGCCAGCCTGCCGGGCACGCGCGAGAGTTCGGGAATCCTGCCCGGGTTTCTGCTGTCCTTCGGGCTGGCGCTGACGGTGATCCTGCTGTTCCGCATCAACTATTCGCGCGCGCTGCTGATCGTCGGCTTCGTCATGTCGGTTTCGTGGTTCTTCCTTGTCTATGCGATCACCCAGCGCGCCACGCAGTTGACGCTGGGCGTGGTCGAAGGCGGCCGGGTGGACCTCTTCGACGGCATGGCCGGGGTGCAGGTGGTGCGGCTTGACGGTTCTCCCCTGCCCGCCACGATAGAGGCCGTGGCCGCCGATTTCCGGCATGACCATTCCGACGAATGGGAAGCGCGGCTGGCCGATTACACGCTTGCCGGCGTGCCCGTGTACCATTCCAAGGACCTGTATGAATCGCTGACCGGACGGGCCGATCTTGAACACCTGTCGGAAAACACCTTCGGCGCGCTGGGGCCGATGGCCAGCCTGCTCGAATTCAAGCAGGTGCTGGACTGGATCGTCGCCGTGCCGGTAACGCTGGTGCTGCTGCCGCTGTTTGCCGTGGTGGCCGTGGCGATCAAGCTGGACAGCCCCGGCCCGGTGTTCTTCCGCCAGCGCCGCATGGGTTATCGCGGGCAGGAGTTCCACGTCATCAAGTTCCGCACCATGCGCGAGGACCGCAAGGAGCCGCGCGAGGAAATCGGCGGTCGCAGCATCGACCAGTTCATCACCAAGGAAAACGACCGGCGCATCACCAAGCTGGGTCGGTTCCTGCGCCGCACCCGGATTGACGAACTGCCGCAGGCGTTCAACATCCTGGCCGGCCAGATGAGCTGGATCGGCCCCCGCCCGGAAGCCTCGAAGCTGTCCGAATGGTACGAAACCGAAATTCCCTTCTACCGCTATCGCCACGTTGTGCGGCCGGGGATCACCGGCTGGGCGCAGGTCAACCAGGGCCATGTTGCCGAAATCGACGATATCCGCACCAAGCTGCAGTACGACTTCTATTACATCCGCAATTTTTCGCTCTGGCTGGACATCCTGATCGTGGTGAAGACGATTCGGACGGTGTTTACCGGTTTCGGCCACAAGTGACGGAAGCGACAAGGATTCCCATGACCACTACACCCCCGCGCGTGACCGTGATCGGCCTCGGCTATGTTGGCCTGCCGCTGGCCGTGGCGCTCGCCAAGCAGTTCGAAACCACCGGTCTCGACATCGACGTCCGCCGCATTGACGAGCTGAACGGCGGCCATGACCGGACCGGAGAGATTGACCGCGACCGGCTGGAAGCCAGCACTCTGGCGCTGACCGCCGATCCCGCAGCCTGCCCGCCTTCGGACTTCTATATCGTCACCGTGCCGACGCCGATTGACGCGGCCAACCGCCCGGACCTGACCCTGGTGGAAAAGGCCAGCCGCACTGTCGCGAAAATGCTCGCGCCGGCCGTTGCCGAAGGCCGGGTGCCGGTGGTCGTCTATGAAAGCACGGTCTATCCCGGCGTCACCGAAGACCTCTGCGCCCCGATCCTTGAAGAGGTTTCCGGCCTGTCCTGCGGCACGGACTTCTTCCTTGGCTATAGCCCCGAACGCATCAACCCGGGTGACCGCGAACATACGATCGACAAGATCACCAAGGTCGTTTCCGGCCAGACGCCGGAAGTGCTCGATCGCGTGGCGAACCTTTACAACGCCATTACCAGTGGCGGCGTGTTCCGCGCCAAGTCGATCAAGGCCGCCGAAGCCGCGAAGGTGATCGAAAACGCGCAGCGTGACATCAACATCGCCTTCATGAACGAGATCGCGCAGATTTTCGGCGCAATGGACCTTTCGGTCTGGGACGTGCTGGAAGCGGCGCGCACCAAGTGGAACTTCCTGCCCTTCTCGCCCGGCCTTGTCGGCGGGCACTGCATCGGCGTCGATCCCTATTACCTGTCGCATCGGGCCGAGGAACTGGGCCTTGATCCGCAGGTCATCCTCGCGGGCCGCGGGGTGAACGATGGCATGGCCGGCTGGGTGGCAAACCGCCTGCACGCGCTGCGCGGCGGCGCGGCCGGATCGGTCCTCGTCCTTGGCCTGACCTTCAAGGAAGACGTGCCGGACCTGCGCAATTCCAAGGTGGCAGACCTGATCGGCGCGCTGAAGGGGCTGGGCCACGACGTGACCGTGCACGATCCGCACGCCGATCCGGAAGAGGCGCACCACGAATACGAGCTGACGTTGCAGGGCGGCGAACCTTCGGGCGCGTACGACCTCGTCCTCCTCGCCGTGCCCCACCGCGAATATCTGGCTCTGGGGGCAGACACCCTGCGCGCGCTGGTGGCGCCGGGCGGCAGCCTCGCCGATCTCAAGGGCGCGCTCGGCCACGGTGCCGACTGGACGCTGTAACCCTTCAAGCCTAAGGCCCAATCCATGCGTGTTCTTGTTACCGGCGCGGCCGGCTTCATCGGATTTTCCCTCACCCGCAAGCTGCTGGCGCGCGGCGACGAGGTGATCGGGCTCGACTGCGTCAACGACTACTACGACGTCAGCCTGAAGGAGGCACGCCTTGCCGTGCTGCGTGAGGAAGGGGGCAACCGCTTTACCTTCGTCCGCCAAGACTTCGCCCAGTACGAACCGCTGGTAGAGGCGCTGAAGCCCCATAGCTTCGACCGGATCGTCCATCTCGGCGCACAGGCCGGGGTGCGCTATTCGATCACGCACCCGCACGCCTATCTGCACGCGAACCTCGCCGGCCATCTCAACATGCTCGAAGTGGCGCGGCACCGCGAACTCGACAACATGGTCTACGCCAGTTCGAGCAGCGTCTATGGCGGCAACACCAAGCTGCCCTTCGCCGTGGAAGACCGGGTGGACCAGCCGGTCAGCCTCTATGCCGCCACCAAGAAGGCGGACGAGCTGATGAGCGAAACCTACGCCCATCTCTATCGCCTGCCGCTGACCGGCCTGCGCTTCTTCACCGTCTATGGCCCCTGGGGCCGTCCGGACATGATGATGTGGATCTTCACCAAGGCGATCCTGGCGGGCCAGCCGATCCCGGTGTTCAACCACGGCGACATGTGGCGCGATTTCACTTTCATCGAGGATATCATCGCCGGCGTCATGGCCTGCCTCGACAATCCGGCGCCCGATGACGGCGCGGTGAAGGCCGGCGGCAGCACCAAGCCGCACCGGCTTTACAACATCGGCAACCACAAGAGCGAACACCTGATGAAGGTGATCGAAATTCTGGAAGAGCAGCTGGGCAAGAAGGCAATCATCGATTTCCAGCCGATGCAGCCCGGCGACGTGCCGCAAAGCTTCGCCGATATCGAGGCGATTTCAGGCGATCTCGGCTACAAGCCGACGACGAGCATCGATGTCGGCGTCCCCAAGTTCATCGAATGGTACAAGGGCTACCACGGGGTGTGACGCGGCGGGCGCGCGCGTCAATCGTTCGCCCGCCTATCGAAAACAGGGCCGGAAGGCCACCATAGTGAGGGGCCATGCGGCGGTGGGGTACCGTCCTCGACCGATTTCAGGCCGGCCCCGCGTCCGCACCAATCCCACGTGTCATCTGTCGCTGCGGCGTGGCCAGAAACAACCAGTTCTTCGGCAAGGGCGAACCCGTCCTTGTCGACAATTGCCACCATGTTCCGTCCGTCACGATGGCGTGACACCGGGCCAAGCCGCCATCCGCGTTCGCGCGCTGACAGCCGGGTTTCCAGTTCGGACTTGGACTGCCCGGCCAGCGCCGCTTCGGCCCAACATTTGGCCCAAGGCCCGAGTTCAGGCGCATCGATGCCTTGCAGATGCAGCGCCACCCCTTTGCTTACGACCGTGTCGCCATCGAGCACGCCATCGACCGGCATCGTCGCTACCCAGCCGGATGGCATCACATCTCTGGACGGTGGAGCGTTGAGCGAGGCATAGACGGCAACCGATACGAGCCCGGCGGCAAGGCTGCCGACAATCATAACAAGGTTGCGAATCGCTTGCGTCACTCCACTCACCGGATCTGCGAAAAAAGCTTTCGATCCGGCGCACTATGCGGGTTCTGGCTGCCGTGACAAGGCGGCAGGCGGGGGTTCAGCTTGCCAGCCGCAACCCCTGCACCGCGCCTTCGCCCGGCTTGGGCTGATCGGGCCAGATGCCGCGCGTGTCATAGACCAGCTTACCGGCGCGCTCGGCCAGCGGCACCACGCGAAACACGTCGTGATCGACGAGCACGACCAGCAAATCGCAATCCTCCAGCGCGGTGTCGATGTCGATCAGATGCGCGCCGGTGCCTTCGAATTCACGCGGAAGTTCAGCGGCATAGGGTTCAACGACCGAGACGCGATCGCCAAAGCGTCGCGCGAGCGTGGCGGCGACAAGGCGCGCCGGGCTTTCGCGGAAATCGTCGATGTTCGCCTTGAACGCGAGGCCGAGGCAGGCGACTTTGGCCTGCGGATTGGCCTTTACCAGCTCATCGGCCTGCGCGATCACGTGGTGGATCTTGCAATCGTTGACGCCGCGCGCGGTGCGGATCAGTGGCGATTCCTCGGGCGCGGAATGGACGATGAACCACGGGTCGACCGCGATGCAGTGTCCGCCGACACCGGGGCCGGGCTGCAGAATGTTAACGCGCGGGTGGCGGTTGGCGAGGCGGATCACCTCCCACACGTCCAGCCCCAGCTTGTCCGAGATGATCGACAGTTCGTTGGCGAAGGCAATGTTGACGTCGCGATAGGCGTTTTCGACCAGCTTGGTCATTTCCGCTGAGCGGCTGTCGGTGGTGACGCAGGTGCCGCGCACGAACAGCTTGTAGAAGGCCAGCGCCTTGCGCGCGCAGCGCGGGGTGATGCCGCCGATCGAACGATCGTTGTTGGTCAGCTCTTCCAGGATCTTGCCCGGAAGGACGCGCTCCGGACAATAGGCGATCGAAACGTCGGGCGTTTCGCTGGTGAGGCCGGGGAATTTCAGGTCCGGGCGCGCGGCGGCAAGCTGATCGCGCAATTGTTCGGTGGTGCCGACGGGCGAGGTCGATTCGAGAATAACCACGTCACCGGCCTTCAGCACCGGCGCGACAGATCGGCCCGCGTTCAGCACATAGGTAAGGTCTGGCGCGTGATCCTTGTCGAAGGGCGTCGGCACAGCGATGATGAAGACGTCCGCCGGCTTCACTTCGGTCGAAGCCGTCAGCAGGCCGCGCGCGACAACGCCCTGGACGAGGCCGTCAAGATCGACCTCCTCGATATGGATTTCGCCGCGATTGATCGTTTCGACGACATGTTCCGACACGTCGACGCCATTCACCCGGCAGCCCGAACGGGCGACCACGGCGGCGGTGGGCAGGCCGATATAGCCAAGCCCGATAACGGCGACGTCAGGTTTGCGATCCGATTTCACTTGCCAGCAGCTCCACGATTTGGCGTGCGCTGGTGCCGTCCCCGAAAGGATTGTGCGCCCGCGCCATCTGTTCGTAGGCGGCCTTATCGTCGAGCAAGGTGAAGATTTCGGTAACGATACGAGTGACATCGGTACCGACCAGCCGAGCGGTGCCAGCAGCGACGCCTTCGGGGCGTTCGGTGGTCTCGCGCATGACCAGCACCGGCTTGCCGAGCGCGGGGGCTTCTTCCTGCACGCCGCCCGAATCGGTGAGCATGATTTCAGCCAAGCCGAGCAGGCGCGCGAAGTGCGGATAGTCGAGCGGTTCGAGCAGGGCGACATTGTCCAGGCCGGCAAGCGCCGTGTTCATCACCTTGCGCACGTTGGGGTTGAGATGCACCGGGAAAACCACCGCGACATCTGGTCGCGCGGCGATCTGGCGAATGGCCTCGGCGATGTTTTCCATGCCGTCACCGAAATTCTCGCGGCGGTGGCTGGTGACGCCGATGATCCGTTTTCCCGCGAATCGTGCCTCCACTTCGGCCAGGCCCGATACCATGGCGGGATCGGCGGCGATCCGCGCGCTGACCCAATGCAGCGCGTCGATCACCGTGTTGCCGGTGACGTGGACGCGCGCGGGATCGACATTTTCGCGCAGCAAGGCTTCACGTGAAACATCGGTCGGCGCGAAATGGAGCGAAGCCATCGAACCGATGATCTTGCGGTTCACCTCTTCGGGCCAGGGGTGATAAATATTGCCCGAACGCAGGCCGGCTTCGACATGATCGACCGGAATCTTGCGGTAATACGCGGCGAGCGCGCCGCACATGGCGGTGGCCGTATCGCCCTGCACGATCACCCGGTCAGGCTTTTCGGCGTCCATCACCTGTCCGAGCCCCGTGAGCAGCACGGCGGTGAGCGCATCCAGGCTCTGGTCCGGCTTCATCACGTCGAGATCGTGATCGGGCACGATCCCGGCAATTTCGAGAACCTGATCGAGCATGCCGCGGTGCTGCGCCGACACGCAGACCTTGCAGATGAAACGCGCGTCCGCCTTCAGTGCGGCGACGACGGGAAACAGCTTGATCGCTTCGGGACGGGTGCCGAAGACGACAAGGACTTTCAGGGGTTGCGACAGGCTCATGCCCGCCCCCTTAACCCAGTGAGGGTTAAGGTTAAATCACCGGCAACCCTGATGCGCCGTCGCAGCGGCGCGCAAGGGCAAGCGATCAGTTGGACTGCGGCGTGACGGCAGGGGCCGGATTGGCGGCCTTCTTCGCGGCTTCGGCAGCCTCCGCCTCGGCCTTCTGGCGGGCTTCGATCTGCTTCTCCGCTTCTTCGACGCGCGCCTGGGTGGCGGCGGCATCGGCATCGATCGTGGCGAGGCGCTTGTTGCGCTCATCCTCAACGATCTTGGCGAAGCTCATGTCCTCACCCTGCTTTTCCGCATAGGCCTGTTCGATGAGCTTCTGCGAACAGCCGGTCCAGCCGCCGACGCCTGCGGCCGAGCACGACATGGTGCCCGTCTTGCCGACGCGCTCGTAGGCCAGAACGCGGCTGTTCCACGATTCGCTGGTGGCCGAAGGCGTCTCGCGCAAGCCCTTGGGAATGCGGTAGCGTTCCGCTTCCGGCTTGCGCGCACAGATGGTAATTTCATCGCCGACCGGCTTGGGGCATTCGTCCTGCCCATAGACGATGACGGCGTTGACCTTTTCGCTGTCCGACGATTGCGCGAGTGCCGGGGTGGCGCCGGCCAGCACGGCAAGCGAAAGGGCAATGGTCAGGCGCATGATCGGACTCCTTGGCACGTCGGTGCCCTCTATAGGGCGCATTCGGCTTTAACGGTAGATGAAGCGCGCGGTTCCGCTGCGCATTGTCTGCGATCAAATCCGTTCGGACAAACGGATCGCCATGCGGCAGCCGAAGCGGATTGCACCCGACAGCAGCGGATAGGCCGGTGCGCGTTCCGCCCCGGCGGCGATGGCGGCGTCGCGGTGTTCACGCTCGTCATCGCGGAATTCCTCGACCATCGCAGCGAGTTCGGGGTCGGAGCCATCCGCCAGCTCGTCAAGCTGCTGGGTGTAGTGCCGATCAATCTCTTCCTCGATCGCGGCGGTGCAAGCCATGGCGGCTTCCGGGCCAAGCAGCGCCGTGGCCGCGCCAAGAGCATAGCCGGCGACCGACCAGATCGGCTGCAGGGCCGTGGGGCGCACCCCGCGCTGGGCAATCAGGCGGTCGAAACGGGCGCGGTGATCGGCCTCCTGCGCGGCCATGGCCGCCACTTCAGAGGCGTGCGGCGCACGATCCCCCATCACGGCCATCTGCCCGGCGTAGATGCGCGTCGCGCCGTATTCGCCGGCCTGATCGACCCGCAGCATCCGGTCGGACCGGGCCTTGCTGGCGGAGGCGCTCATGCCCGCTTGCGCAGGAGAGCGAGCGCGACGAGCGCGCCAGCGGTGGAAATCAGGAAGTTGAAGCCCGCCAGCGAGATGCCGAACAGCGACCACTGCACCTCATCGCAGCGGGTAATCGGCGCGGCGAGCACGGCCGCGAGCGGATCGCTGCCCTTCTCGACCATCGAGGTGCAGCGGGTGAAGCCTTCCCACCAGCCGTATTCGACCCCGGCGTGGAACGCGCCGATGAGGCCCGAGGCCAGCACCGCCAGTGCCGCCAGCGCGACCGGCCAGCGCGCACTCTTCAGCGCGAAGGCCAGCAGGCCGAGCGCGATTGCGACGAAATGCGGATAGCGCTGCCACCAGCACATTTCGCAAGGGAATAGGTTGAACCCGTATTGCGAGACATAGGCGCCGCCGAGCAGGCCAGCAGGCACCAGGAAAGCGATCCAGCGGGCTTTTTCCAGATTGGTCATGCCCGGTTCCTGCCCGCCTTACTTCGCCTTGGCAAGCTGCGCGCCGCCGGTGCGCTTCAGCGTGGCAATGGCATAGTGCAGCTGGAAGTCAGTAATGCCCTTGGCCTTCAGGCCTTCGGGCGTTTCCTTGAAGCGGGGATCTTCCGCCTTGTCGGTTTCCAGCTTCTTGTCGTCCATCGACACTTCGTTGATCAGGTGGCCGCGCAGATCGCTTTCGCGCAGCTGCATCTTGGCGCGCTTGGCGGCATCCGGATCGGACAGCTGCGGCACGCGGATATCGGGTTCGATGCCGCCTTCTTGCACCGACTTGCCCGACGGCGTGAAGTAGCGCGCCGTGGTGAGCTTTACCGCATGCGTGCGATCGAGCCGGATCATCGACTGGACCGAGCCCTTGCCGAACGAACGATCGCCCATGATCAGCGCGCGCTTCTGGTCCTGAAGCGCACCGGCGACGATTTCGGAGGCCGAGGCCGATCCGGCGTCGATCAGCACGATCACCGGCAGGCCGGCGGCGGCATCGCCGCGGAACATCGATTCGGCGCGGTAATACTGGTTTTCCGCCGCGATCCGGCCGCGCTGCGAGACGATATCGCCCTTGGTCAGGAACAGGTCGGACAGGGCCACTGCCTCATCCAGCGAACCGCCGGGGTTTTGCCGCAAGTCGAGCACGATGCCGGTCATCTTGCCGCCGCTTTCCTTGCGCATGGCTTCGATGGCTTCGTTGACATAGCGGCCCACGTCACGGCTGAATTCGTTGACGCTGATCACGCCGATACCGTCGGTCAGCTTGTGGGTGACCGGCTCCAGCGTGATCACGCCGCGCGTGACGGTGATGTCGAAGGGTTCGTCGCGGCCCGGCCGCACGATGGTCAGACGGATCTTGGTCCCCGCCTCGCCGCGCATCTGCGCCACGGCATCGTCCAGCGGCAGGCCATAGATCAGCTTGCCATCGAGGTGGGTGATATAGTCGCCCGCCTTGACGCCGACCGCCGCCGCCGGGCTGCCGCGCATCGGCGAGATCACCTTCACCGTTTCCTGTTCGGACTGCACCGACAGGCCAAGCCCCGAATAGGAGCCGTCGATCATGGTATCGAGCCGCGTCAGGCTGGCGCCTTCGAGGTATTCGGAGTGCGGATCAAGGCTGGCGAGCATCCCGTCGATCGCGCCCTTGATCAGCTTGTCGTCGCTGGTCTGGTCAACGTAATTGGCCTTCACCAGTTGGTAGATGGTGTAAAGCTTGCCGAATTCGGGGCCGGTGCGACCATCCACGGCAGCAAGGCCGGCCGTCGTCGCGGGCAAAAGCGACACCGCGCCAAGCAGCAGCGAGGTGCGCAGGAGAGTAGACAGTTTCTTCGCCATCACAGGCCTTTCCGATCGACTTTGCCGCGAGTCTATAGGCCGCGACAGCTTAACGCCAGATGGCGCATGATCCCGCGCGCGCAAGACCCTATCGACAAAGGGCGTTCACAGGCGGGCGAACTCCAGCGGATTGACCGGCTTGCCATCGCGGCGAAGCTCCAGGCTGATCACCGGGCGGCCCGGCCCGGCGATGCCCAGCGGCGATCCCGCGACGACGCTGCGGCCCACCGCCGTGTCGATCTGGGCAAGGCCGGTAATCAGGCTGGTCCAGCCGTTGCCGTGATCGATGATGACGATCGCGCCATAGCCGCGATAGGGCCCGGCAAAGGCCACGCGGCCCTGCGCCGGGGCAATCGCCTGCGCGCCGGAACGGGCGGCAAGGGCAATCCCCTGCGATCGCGGCACGCCGGGTGCCGACGCGCCGAAACCGGCGATCAGGCGGCCCTGCACCGGCAGCTGAAAGGTGGGCGCCGTGCTGGGCGTGGCGCTGGGCGTTTGCACCATGGCGCTGACCTGCGCGGCCTGCGGATTGGCCGGGCGCATGACCGGGCCGGGCAATTGCGCCAGCTGATCGCGCAGGGCGCCGGCCTCACCCAGTTTCTCGGTCAGGCCGTCCAGATCGCGCGCCTCTTCCGCCAGGGCAAGCGCGCGTTCCGCCTCGCGGTCGGCGGTGCCGCTGGTCTTGCGCAGATCGAGCCGCTGGCGCGTTTCGAGCGTCGCCAGTTCCTGCCGGCGGCGGCCCAGTTCGGCCTGTTCGCGGCGCAGCGCATCGACCGAGGCCAGCGCCTTTTCGCGCAGGGCCTTGCCGCGATTGATCTCGCCGCGCAGCGATGCCGTGCGGCGCTGCACTTCGGGCAGCATGGTATCGAGCATGGCCCGCATGTGCACGGTATCGTCCAGCGATCCCGGCCGCAGCAGCGACAGCACCATCGGGCGGCGCGACAGGCGCTGCAAGGCCGCCGTCAGCCGCACCACCGGCACCTGACGCTGCGCCATGCGGGCGCGCAGATCTTCACGTTGCTGGTCAATCAGGCGAATGTCCGCCTCGCGCGCGGCGATGATCGCCTGACCTTCCTGAATGCGGGCGGCGGCGGCGGCGGCTTCGCGGGCCGTCCGGTCGGCTTCCTGCCCGGCCTTGGCGGCTTCCGCCTCAAGCGCTTCGGCGCGGGCGCGGGCCGCGGCCCCTTCGCGCTGCGCCTCGGCAAGCGCTGCGCGCGCATCGTCAGCGCTCTCGAAAGTGGCAAGATCCTGCTGTGGCTGCGCCGTGGCGGCAACAGCCAGGGCCCCAAGGGCAAGAAGCGCGGCAAGAACAGGAAACGGACGCATCGCCAGCGCCTTATCCCGAACGATGATAGGGATGACCAGCCAAAATGCTGCTGGCGCGCCACAATTGTTCGGCCAGCATGGCGCGCGCCATCATGTGCGGCCAGGTCATGGCGCCAAAGGCAATGAGAAGATCAGCCTCGCCGCGCGCGGCATCGCCATGGCCATCGGCCGCGCCGATCAGAAAGCGCACTTCACGCACGCCATCGTCGCGCCAGCGCCCCAGCAGGGCGGCAAATTCCTCCGATGATAGCTGGCGTCCGCGCTCATCGAGCAGGACGTCGCGCGATGGCGTGGCCGAGGGCGGCGGAATCGTGCCGCCGACATCGGGAAGCTCGGTAATCTTCACGGGCCATGCAATGCGCTTCACGTAGCGATCGACCATGTCCGCCTCTGGCGAACGGCCGATCTTGCCACGGGCAATCACATGAAGCTTCACGCAGCTCCCGAAGGGCCGTCAAAGCCCCACATGCGTTCAAGGTTGTAGAAGGTGCGCACTTCCGGACGGAACAGGTGAACGACGACGTCGCCGGCATCGACCAGAACCCAGTCGGCGGCCGGCAGGCCTTCGATGCGGACATGGCCGAAGCCGCCCTGCTTGATTCGCTCCGACAGCTTCTGCGCCATGGCGGCAACCTGCCGAGTCGAACGGCCCGATGCGATCACCATGTGATCGGCAATCGCGGTCTTGCCTTCCAGCGGAATGGAAACGATTTCCTGCGCCTGGTCGTCGTCAAGCGACTGGAGCACCAGGGCGTGAAGCGAACCCGGTTCCGACGGTGGGAGGGGTATCGCGCCGGCATTGGCCGGCTCTGGACTTGCCTGGTTCATGAAGAAAAAATCGGCTCCTGTTTCCGTAACTTAGGCAACACGATCAGGTTACCCGGCGATGGGTAACACCGTCGCGAAGCGAGGCTGTAGGCATGCGGCTGGCCCATTCAGGGTCGGCGCTGCGAATGGCGGTTGCCGAACGCGGATCGGGATCGAAACGCAAAAGCACCAGCGCAGGAGCGCTCCATTCACAACCGTGTACAAGGCTGGCGGCAGACCGCCGGTAACGGCCGAGCCAGGCCGCAGCGGGGCTCGCCACGGCAGCACCTTCATAGCCCGGACGCGCGATAACCGCAATCGGCATGGCGCGGGCGATGGATCGCCAGGCCCGCCAGCGATCAAACTGCGCCAGATTGTCACTGCCCATCAGCCACACAAAGCGGCATTTCGGATAGCGCCGCGCCAGTTGGTGGAGCGTATCAGCGGTATAGCGCGTGCCCAGATCACGCTCGATCACGGTAGCGCGAATCGGCGCGCGGCGGGCCTGCACCTGCGCCGATGCCAGCCGCGCTGCCAGCGGCGCCATCCCGCCCCTGGGCTTCAGCGGATTGCCCGGCGAGACCAGCCACCACACCTCATCCAGCCCCAGCGCGCCCTGCGCGAACAGGCTGATCCGGCGGTGCCCGCCGTGTGCGGGATTGAAGCTGCCGCCCAGGAGGCCGATGGTTTTCACTGTTGCCCGCGTTTCACGCGGTTGTGGCCAGGCCAACCCGTTCCCCCGGTCCAGCCACCCGAGATGGTATCCTGTGGGCGGCTGGGCCGGGGGAGCGGGCTGGCTTGGCGCGGGCTCAATTCAATCAAGGCCGAATCTGCCCTGTACCGCGCACAAGCCACTTGTAAGTCGTCAGCCCTTCGAGCGCGACCGGGCCGCGCGCGTGGAGCCGCCCGGTGGCGATGCCGATTTCCGCGCCAAGCCCGAATTCGCCGCCGTCGGCAAACTGGGTGCTGGCATTGGCCATGACGATTGCGCTGTCGACTTCGCCCAGGAACCGTTCCACGACCGCCTGGTCCTCGGAAACGATCGCTTCGGTGTGCTGCGAGCCGTGCCGGGCGATATGGCCCAGCGCCGCATCGAGGCCGTCAACCACGGCCACGGAAAGTTCGCTGTCGAGGTATTCGGTGTCCCAGTCCGCCTCGATCGCCACGCCGATCCGCGGATCGAGCGCCCGGGCGCGGGCATCGCCGCGCAAGGTGCAGCCCTGGTCGAGCAGCGCGCCGACCACCGCCTGGGCCGCCGGAAACTGCGCGTCGAGCAGCAGGGTTTCCATCGCCCCGCAGATGCCGGTGCGGCGCAGCTTGGCGTTGACCGCGATCCGCGCGGCCTTGGCCGGATCGGCGGCGGCATGGATGTAGGTGTGGTTGATCCCGTCGAGGTGGGCCAGCACCGGGACCCGGGCATCGGCCTGGACCCGCTCGACCAGGCTCTTGCCGCCGCGCGGAACGATCATGTCGATCAGACCCGCGGCGGTCAGCATCGCGCCAACCGCAGCGCGGTCCTGGGTCGGGACCAGTTGCACCGCCGCGGCCGGAACCCCGGCGCTGTCCAGCCCGCGCACCAGCGCCGCGTGGATCGCGCGGTTCGAATGGACCGCCTCGCTCCCGCCGCGCAGCAGCACGGCATTGCCCGAAGCGACGCACAGCGCCGCGGCATCGACGGTGACGTTTGGACGGCTTTCGTAGATAATCCCGATCAGCCCGATCGGCACCCGGACCCGGCTCAGCTCAAGTCCGTTGGGGCGTGTGATCCGGTCGATCGCCTGCCCGACCGGATCGGGCAGATCGGCAACCGATTCCACTGCATCGGCAATCGCGGCCAGTCGCGGCGAATCGAGCCTCAACCGGTCGAGCAACGCTGCCGAAAGCCCCCGGGCCTGACCCGCGGCCAGATCGCGCGCGTTGGCCTCAAGAACCGCGGATTCGGCGGCGCGCAGGCTGGACGCTGCAGCCTTCAGCGCCGCCGCCTTGGCGTCATGATCCAGCCGCGCCAGAACGCGCTGCGCGGCGCGTCCGGCCCGGGCCAGATCGGCGATCAACGCAGCGGGATCATCGAGGGTGGGCGCGGTCATGTTCATGGCCTCCGGCGCGTAACATTCCTGCGCGCGCTTGTCACCGGCGGGTCGATCCTTTCACGGGTGTCAGCAAGCCAAACGATTCACCGCGCGAGTCATTCGATTCGACGAGTCCGCACCCTGCAGGATTCGCCACACCCCCCGCGACCTGCTAGCGGGCGCGCACTCGGGATAAAAAGGGACTGGGGTCGTCTTGCAAAAGTTAGCCGCTGGCGGATTAAAAGACCGCCTGCGTGCCTGGTTTCCGGACCGCGAGTTTTTCATGCGGTCTGAAGGACAGGTCCGCTTCATCAAGGTTTCGTCGCGCATCCAGATGATCGGCGCCGGCATCGTTGCCGCGCTGCTGCTGGTGTGGGTCGCCTCGATGCTGGGCATGGCGATATCCAGCTACCTGTCCAGAAGCGACCGGCTCTCGCTGCTTAACCGCGAGGCGACCGTCGCCAAGTCCGAGTCCCGGATCAAGGCCTATGGCGACGACATCGGCAAGGTCGCCGACGATCTCAAGCGCCGCCAGGACTTCATCGACAAGGTGGTGGGCGCCAACCTGGGCGAACTGCCCAAGGATCATCAGCCCGGTGAAACCGTTTCGGACAGCAGTACCGAAGCCGCCAAGACGGTCAGCAAGGTCTCGATGGTCCTCCCCGAAGCGGCCCAGCTGGCCGCGCTCGAAGGGCGCCAGCTGGCGCTGATCGAAGGCCTGACCCGGGCTGCCGATCGCCGCTCCGCCGCCGCCGAAACGCGGCTCGCCCGGCTCGGGTTGAACCCGCAGGCGATGCTGGCCAGCCTTGACGACCGCACCGCGCAGGGCGGTCCGCTGATTTCTCTGGCGACCTCGGCCGATGGCTCGATCGACCCGCGGTTTCAGCGTTTCGCGCTGAGCCTGGCCCGGATGGACGCGCTCGAGCGTTCGGTGGCAGGCTTGCC
>JBJTLW010000042.1:0-6320 GCA_046063225.1 Novosphingobium sp.
GCGCTGCAAGGCGGCGGCGGTGCTGATGGCAGGTCTTGTGACGCTGTCGGGCTGTGTGTCTGTCAAGGCACCGGACAAGCCGATCGTCATAGAGCTGAACATCAACATCAAGCAGGAAGTGATCTATCGTCTGGCGCAGGACGCGCAGAAGACGGTGGAAGAAAACGGAGACGTATTCTGATGATGTCGCGTAACATGATCCGTCGCAGTCTGCAGGCCGCTGTGGCCTCGGCCGTGCTGCTCACCTCGGTTTCGGCCAGCGCCGAACGCGATCCGGCCTATGCCGCCGCGCGCGCTGCGGGCCAGGTGGGTGAAAAGGTTGATGGGTACCTCGGCATGGTCGGCGCACAGGGCCAGGACGTGAAGAAGCTGGTCGATGACATCAACATCAAGCGCAAGGCGATCTACTTTGAAAAGGCGCAGGAACAGGGCGCAACCCCTGATGAATACGCCTTTGCCACCGGCTGTCTGAACATTGCCAAGACGGTTCCGGGGGAAAAGTACCAGGCGCCCGACGGCAGCTGGAAGGTGCGCACCGCCGCTCCGCCGACGCGCCACGCCTCCTGCCCGTAAGCGGGCGGCACAGCCAAACCCTCATTGGGGCCTCGTCCATCGGACGGGGCCCCTTTTTCATGGCCGATTTTGCCCGGCCTTCGCGGGCATCGCGGCGGCGCTCTTTCGCAAGTGCAGCGCAGCCGGTTGACTCGGAGAGTGCCTCTGCTAAGGGGGCGGCGCCCTCGGCGGGCAGCCGCCATATTGCCGAACTTCCGTTACAAGGAGCCTGGCATGAATGATGAGCCGTCCGCACGGGACCCCATTGCCGAGGATGCGCGAATTGAAGCGCTCGAAAAGCGGCTGAAAGCCGCGAAAGAGCGGGAAGAAGAGCGCAACCGGCCGGCACCGGGCACGGGCACCGATGCGAACTATCGCATGGGTTCCAAAGTGCTTTCGGAGCTTGTTGGGGGCATCGGTGGCGGCGCGCTGATCGGATGGGTCATAGACCGTTTCGCCGGCACGTCGCCCTGGGGTCTGTTGGTGATGCTGTTCCTCGGGATCATCGTCGCCTTCAGGAACATCATCCGGATTTCGAACCGGCGTCCCGACTGATCCCCTAGCTAGGGGCAGGAACGGTCGCCGCGTTGGCAGCAGTATCAGGTAAGAGGGTAGGCGCGTGGCAGCCGAACAGGGCAAAGTTGATCCGATGCACCAGTTCAAGATCGAGCCGATGTTCGGCACCGATCACTGGGAAGTCGCGGGTTATCACATCCCCTTCACCAACAGCTCGCTGTGGATGGCCATTGCCACCGTGGCGCTGTTCATCTTCGTCTGGGGCGGCATGAAGCGCCAGCTGGTGCCCGGCCGCTGGCAAATGGCGGTCGAATCGATGACCGGTTTCATCGATGGCCTGCTGTCCGCCAACATCGGCAAGGCTGGCAAGAAGTACGTGCCTTACGTCTTCTCGCTGTTCATGTTCATCCTCTTCGCCAACGTGCTGGGCCTGCTGCCGCTGGGTCTTATCCCGGGCGTGCACCCCTTCACCTTCACCAGCCACTTCACGGCCACCGGCGTGCTCGCGATCCTGTCGTTCGCCATCGTGCTGATCGTCGGTTTCTGGAAGCACAAGCTGCACTTTTTCAGCCTGTTCATCCCGCACGGAACCCCGCTGCCGATGATCCCGCTGATCTTCGTGATCGAGCTGGTGTCCTTCCTCGTGCGCCCCTTCAGCCTCGGCCTGCGTCTTTTCGTCGCCATGATGGCCGGTCACGTGCTGCTGGAAGTGCTTTCGGGCTTCGTTATTTCGGGGATCAATGCCGGTTTCGGCATCGGCCCGGTCGTCTCGATCCTCAGCTTCGCGCTGATGGTGGCGATCTGTGCGCTGGAAATCCTCGTGGCCGGCATCCAGGCCTACGTATTCGCGCTGTTGACCTCGCTTTACATCAACGACGCCGAACACCTTCACTAAGACGTTTTTTCATCCAACACGATTTTTGAGAAAGAGGAGTTAGTTTCATGGACGCACAAGCCGCCAAGCTCGTTGGTGCCGGTCTCGCAGCCATCGGCGCCGGCATGGCCGCCATCGGCGTGGGTAACGTCTTCGGTTCGTTCCTTGAAGGCGCGCTGCGCAATCCGGGTGCGGCTGACGGCCAGCAGGGCCGCCTGTTCATCGGCTTCGCCGCCGCTGAACTTCTCGGCCTGCTCTCGTTCGTCGTCGCGATGATCCTGATCTTCGTCGCCTGACGTTTGACTGCCAAATGACTTGACCGGTCGGGGCTCTGCCTCGGCCGGTTAGCCAACTGATTTTCCCCGACGGGATTCGCCAATGCCTCAGATAGCGCAGCTCGCCGAAACCTATGCCAGCCAGATCTTCTGGATGCTGGTGTTCTTCGGCATCGTATTTTTCGTCATCGGCAAGGGCATGGTGCCCAAGGTGATGGCGACCGTTGAAGCGCGTGACAGCCAGATCGCGGCAGACCTTGCCGCGGCCGAAGCCGCCCGCACCCAGGCGGATGCCGAGGAAGAGGCCTGGCGCGTCCAGTCGAACGCCCAGCGTTCCGAAGCCCAGGCGCTGATCGCCGCTGCCAAGGCCAAGGCCGCCGCAGCGACCGAAAAGAGCCTCGCCAAGGCGCAGGAAAAGATCGACGCCCAGCTGGCCGAAGCGGAAGCCCGTATCGGCGCCGCCAAGGACAAGGGTCTGGGTGAAGTTGCCGGCATCGCCAGCGACGCCGCCAGCCAGATCGTTTCGCGCCTGACCGGCTCGGCCATCGACGCCAAGCTGGCCGACAAGGCCGTGAAGGAGGCGCTCAATGTCTAAGCTCGCCCTTCTCGCCGCAGCTGGCCACGCCGCCGCTGCCGAACACGGTGCCGAACACGCCGAACCGATCGCGCTGGGCCTGACCCCGCCGATGTGGGTGGCGCTGTCCATGGCCGTCCTCATCCTGATCGCGCTGAAGCTCGGCGTGCCCAAGATGCTGACCTCGGGCCTCGACAAGTCGATTGCCGAAATCCGCAAGCAGCTCGACGAAGCCAAGGCGCTGCGCGCCGAAGCGGAAGCGCTGCGCAAGGAATACGCCGACAAGATCGCCAACGCCGAAAAGGACGCCGCCGAAATGCTCGAGCACGCCCGCCACGAAGCGGACGCGATCGTTGCCAAGGCTTCTGCCGATGCGAAGGCCACCATTTCCCGCCGGGAAAAGATGGCGCAGGACAAGATCGCCGCTGCTGAACGCGGCGCGGTTGAAGAACTGCGCGCCAAGGCTGCCGAAGCGGCAGCCGCGGCCGCGGCCCGGCTGATCTCGGAAAACCACAGCGCCAAGGCGGACAAGTCGCTGGTTGACGAAGCTATCGGCGCCATCTGACGGCTACCCAGTTTTCAGCGACGGCTGAATTCGGAAGACCCTCGCTTCGGCGGGGGTTTTCTGTTTGGGCAACTGCGCTATCATCGCGCCATGACCACGCTCTACGATGACAAGCTCCCCCAGCAGGCCAGCCGCTTGCGCCTTGCGCTCTGGGGCTTTGCCGGCTTTCTGCTCCTGCTGCCCGCAGTCGCGATGCAGATCTCGCGCGAAGTGAACTGGGGCGCGGAGGATTTCCTCGCCGCCGCCCTGCTCATCGGCGGTGCCGGGCTGGGTGTTGAACTCGCCGTTCGCTTCATCCGCACGCGCGCCGCCATGATGGCCGCCATCGCCGGCGTGTTGTTCGTGGTGGCGCTGATCTGGGCCGAACTTGCCGTGGGGATTTTTGCCTAGCCAGCGGTAAAGGGGGGGCGCATTCCGATGAATTCGACGCGGAGCAACCGCCTCGTCACGCTTGGCCTGCTGATCGCTCTCGCCACGGTCGGACTGATTGTTTTCTACACTGATGCCGGGGCGGGCGCGGTCGCGGGTTGGTCGGCGCTGCTCCTCATCCCGGCTGGCCTTGGCGCGCTGTTTTCCCACCTTGTCGATCCGCAAGGGCTGAATTCGCCATTCGGCTGCTTTGCCGTGCCGACCCTGGCGATCATTACCATCACCGGCCTTGCCTTTATCTTTATCGGTGAAGGGGCGATCTGCATTGCCATGGTGCTGCCGCTGTGGATTCCGGCGGCGATCGGCGGGGCGCTGGTCCAGCACTACAACGCACGCCGCCGCATCCGTCAGGATGGCGACAACGCCGGCGACATTTTCCAGAGCAGCTGGCTGGCCCTGCCGCTGTTCGCGCTGGTGGCCGAACAGGCGCTTCCCGCGCCGTGGCAAACCGAAGCCGTTTCGCGAGAGGTGATCGTCAATGCCCCCGCCGATGCCGTCTGGCCGCTGCTGGTATCGATCCCCGCGATCCGCCCCGATGAGGGCAAGGGCAATCTGACGCAGGACATCCTTGGCGTACCGCGCCCGGTATCGGCACGGCTTGAGGCGGTTGCGGGCCAGTTGGTGCGCAAGGCCGAATGGGGCAAGGGCATCCGGTTCGAGGAACGGATCACTCGCATGGAGCCGGGCCGCGCGATTGACTGGACCTTCGCCTTCCCGGACGATTCGGTGTCACGCCACACCGATCGCCACATCTCTCCCGATGGCCCGGTTCTGAAGATCCAGTCCGGCGGCTATCGGCTGGATCCGCTGCCCGATGGCCGCACGCGCGTGCGGCTGACGACGCAGTACCGGATGCGCAGCCACCTGGCGCCCTATCTGGGCCTGTGGGGCGAGAAGATGCTCGGCGATGTCGAGGCGAACGTCCTCGCGATCATTCAGCAGCGCGCCGAGGCGGCGGAGCGCTAGCGCTCGGTCAGAAGCTGTTCTTCGCTTCCCGTAGGGCGGCAAAGGTGGCCACGGCATCGCCCGGATGGCCCCAGCGCGCCTGCATGGCGGGATCGTCCGCGCGCAGGAAGGGGTTCGTCGCCAGTTCGCGGGCGAGGGCGAAGGGCACGGTTGCGCGGGCTTCGGCGCGGGCCTTTTCGATGGCAGCGCAGTATTCCTGCAGGGCGGCGTTGTCCGGATCGGCGTGGAGCGCAAAGCGCGCGTTGCTCGCGGTGTATTCGTGCGCGCAGTAGAGCGTGGTGACGGCGGGCAGCGCTTTCAGCCGCAGCAGGCTCGCCCAGAACTGCGGCGCGGTGCCTTCGAACATGCGCCCGCAGCCCAGCGCGAACAGCGAATCGCCAACAAAGGCCACGCGCGCTTCGGGCAGGTAATAGGCGCAGTGGCCCATCGTGTGGCCGCCGACGTCGATCACGTCCGCCTCCCAATCGCCCAGGCAGACGACGTCGCCCTGCTTCACGGTGCGGTCGACGGCGGCGATCTTGCCGGCATCATCCTCGGGCGCGATCACCGTGCATCCGGTGGCGGCCTTGATCGCCTCGTTCCCGCCGGCATGGTCCGGGTGCCAGTGCGTGTTCCAGATGGCGCTGATCTGCCAGCCCTTGCGGCGTGCCTCGCGCAGGTAGGCTTCGGCATCGGGGGTGTCGATGCAGGCGGTCTCGCCGCTCAGCGGATCGTGCAGCAGGAAACCGTAATTGTCGCTGAGGCAGGGGAACTGATGGACTTCGATCGGCATGGGTCTCTCCTCGGGCTGAAACTAGACCCGCAAGACCCAAAGCAAAAGCCCGCCCGGATCTCTCCGGACGGGCCTTGCTGTTTTTCCGCTGAAGCGGGCGCTGGGGCTTACTTCTTGGCCTTCAGCGCTTCGCCCAGGATGTCGCCGAGCGAGGCACCCGAATCGGACGAACCGTACTGTTCCACGGCTTCCTTTTCTTCGGCCAGCTGACGCGCCTTGACCGAGAAGTTCGGCTTCTTCGAACGATCGAAGCCGGTGACCATGGCGTCGAGCTTCTGGCCAACCTGGAAGCGGTCGGGACGCTGTTCGTCGCGGTCGCGGCCAAGGTCCGAACGCTTGATGAAGCCGGTGGCGCCATCGTCGCCAGCCTGGACTTCCAGACCGCCGTCGCGAACTTCGAGGACCGTCACGGTGACGACCTGGTTCTTCTTCAGGCCCGAAGATGCCGCAGCAACGCCGGCTGCCGGAGCACCCTTTTCAAGCTGCTTCATGCCGAGGCTGATGCGTTCCTTTTCGACATCGACGTCAAGGACGATGGCCGAAACCTGCTCACCCTTGCGGTGCAGGGCCAGCGCGTCTTCACCCGAGATGCCCCAGGCGATGTCCGACATGTGAACCATGCCGTCCACGTCGCCATCCAGGCCGATGAACAGGCTGAATTCGGTGGCGTTCTTGACTTCGCCTTCCACGGTCGAACCGACCGGGTGGTTTTCGGCGAAAGCTTCCCACGGGTTCTGCTGAGCCTGCTTGAGGCCGAGGCTGATGCGGCGCTTGTCCGAATCGACTTCGAGGACGAG
>JBJTLW010000043.1:0-7860 GCA_046063225.1 Novosphingobium sp.
GAATACTATGGCTTTGACGATGCGCTTTACGCCGCCGTGCGCCTGATTGCCGCCTCGGCGCGGCTGGGCAAGTCGGTCACGCAGCTGCGGGGCGAGATGCCGGCGATGATCAACACGCCCGAGCTGCGCTTCCAGGTGGACGAAAGCCGCAAGTTCGCGGTGATCGAAGAGGTGAAGGCCCGCCTTTCCGCTTCCGGGGCAGAGGTCAACGGCACTGATGGCGTGCGCGTATCGACGAGCGATGGCTGGTGGCTGCTGCGCGCCTCCAACACGCAGGACGTGCTCGTGGCCCGCGCCGAGAGCGAAAGCCAGCAGGGGCTAGACCGGCTGATGGCCGAAATCGATGCCCAGCTCGCCGCCAGCGGACTGGAACGCGGGCCGCAGGCGGGGCACTGAGCGGTAACATCTAAAGCAAAGTGGCGGCACCCGCAGCCGCTGCCACCGCGCTTGCCACGAGGGCCAGGGCGCCCGGCCAGCCCTTGCGCGCGCCGCTCAGGCTGGCGGCCATGCCGGCCTTGATCAACGTGTTGAGCAGGATCGGCGGTGCCAGCACCAGCGCGGCGACATTGGCCGCAAGCGCGCCGCTGGGCAGGTTGCCGATGGTGATGATCGCAGAATCGACATCGACCATGCCGGTAATCGCCAGAACCGTCGCCAGCCCGGCATCGCCATAGGCATCAAGCACCCAGCGCGCGATCAGGCTGAGGATCATCACCAGCGCGGTCAGCAGCAGCGCCGGAGCCAGATCGAACGGGTTGCGCAGCCGTACCGACGGGTCTTGCCGCGCCCGGTCCGGCGCAGCCCTTCGCGCGATCAGTGCTGCCCCGATCAGGCTGACGACAAGCCCCGGCACGGCAAAGCGGCACAGCGCCAGAAAGGCCATCGGCGCCAGGGCCCAGGTCAGCACCATGACCCGCGCGAACATCACCGCCGATGCCAGCGCCACGCCGGCATTGTTGATCCAGCGGTCACCCTCACCCGCGCGAAGCCTGCCCGCCAGCGATGCGGTGACGGCGGTTGACGATACGGTCGATCCCGCTGCCGCCGTTGCCAGCACGCCGCGCCGCGCGCCGAAATGCCGGGCGGCAAGATAACCGGCGAACGTAAAGCCCGATACCATGACAACCACGGCCCACAGCTGGCGCGGACGCCAAGCGCCGTATGGCCCCATCGGATCGGCAGGCAGCAGCGGCAGGATGACCAGCGCGATCAGCGCAAAGCGGGCGATGGCCATGATCTCGTTCTCGTCGAGCGATTCGACCCAGCCGTGCAGCTGTTCGCGCATGGCCAGCACCGTCACCGTCAGGCCCACGGCAACGGTTGCCACCACGCCCTCGCCCGATCCCGCCAGATAGCCGCAGGCCAGCGTCAGCAGCGCCACCAGGCTGGCCGTGCCGCTGACCGACGGGCCATCGCGCGTCGACCGCCAGTAGCCGAGCAGCACCAGCACCGCCGTTGCCGCAAGGATGACTGCTGAAAGCACCGGCGCGCTTGTGCCGAAAGCACCGGCAAAACCGCCCGCCAGCCCGATCAGGCCAAAGGTGCGCACTCCGGCAAAGCGCTTTCCGTCAACCGACCGGCGCTGCGCCCAGCCCCGCTGAATGCCCACCAGCAGACCCAGCGCCAGGGCAAGGCCGATGGGCGCGAGTTCGGGGAAACGGGTAAGCGGATCCAACTGCATCCCGGTGGTGATGGCAGCGCACCGTTGCGCGCGCAACTGCTGGTTTGAATGTGCGAATGGCCCATCAGCCGATTGGAATTGCGGCCCGCTGAAAAGGTGATAGCTTCGAAATTCTGCGAAGGGGAATCGCGGAATTTCACAATAGGGGGAAAATCGATGCGTAAGCTGGCAAGCATTCTTGCACTGGTTTCAGTCACAGGCTGCGCATCAACACCGCCGGTTACGGCGCATTACTATGGCGCGCGCAGCACACTTGAATTGAAGTTGGTTCGCACTCTGGGCTGCGATGCGCAGAACCTGCCCATACTCGCCACAACGATCACGCCCACCGTCTTGCACCTTGCCGATCCCCAGAAGCCCTACGAGGTTTCGTTCAAGGGCATCGACGGGTCTTTGGCGAACAGCGACATTACCATGGAGTTTACAGCCGACGGCCGGCTGAAGTCGATCAACGCCACTTCCACCGGGCAAGGCGAGACCATTATCAAGGCGGCCATCAAACTGGCCGAGGCCGGTCTCGAGGACGATCAGGGAGCCAAGGCCGCGCTCGTTGCCGCATGCAAGAAGTTCAAGGCCCGGTTTGCGGACAAGCCCCAAACCACAACCTATGTCTGGTCGGGCAGCCTGTCTGAGAGCGAACGGACGTTCCCAATCGAACAGGATCCGCTCTCCACCGATCTGGCTTCAGACTTTGGGGACCTGCTGGGCTTCCCCTGCCTGCGGTTCGGCAAGACCGAGACCCCCGAAAAGCCGGTGACGGTCGAAACGGGCTACGCCGAAAAATTCAAGGGTGTGATCGTCAAGGCGCGCCAGCCGGCGCGCCGCGAACTGGCCGTCTCGGTCGGACCCCGCGGCACCTGCGAAGCAAAACATCTGTGGACGGGCTATGCCGCGGTTGCGCAGTCAGGAACCGAATACGACCTCTACGTGCCCAAGGCGGCCCTGTTCGGAAAACAGGTGTTCGCCGCCACATTCGATGATGCCGGGGCGCTGACGAAGCTTCAATATGCCAAGGAAGCCGGCGCAGGGGGTGCAATTGGCGTCGCCCAGGCCGGATTTGACGCGCTGCAGACAACACAAGCGGAAAAGCTGGCCGCCATCAAAGCAGAAGCCGACATGATCGCCGCGCAGGAACGTTTGGTGAAATGCCGCGCAACGCCGGATAAATGCTGATGGCCCGGCTGGCCCGGTGGCGCCTTGCGGCGGTGCTTTCACTGGCCTGCGCCGTGGCCGCCTGCTCTCCCTCCGCCGAGCGGAATGAGACTGCGGAACAGGCACCCGGTTCGACGGCGGCCGGCTCCACCAGCGAGCGGTTGAAAGGCGCCGGCATTGAAGCCGTTCCCTTGATGGATACGAAAGGGTGGGTGGATAGCCGCACAAAGTGGGCATCGCCGCGCATCAGCGTGTGCTGGGAGCCTTCGGCCCAAAACTACACCCGCGAACAGGGCTGGATAAAGGATGCCCTTGCCAAGAGCTGGGAAGATGCGTCCGCGGTTCACTTTGTCGGCTTCAACGCCTGCACAGCCGGCCAGCCCGGCATTCATGTCGCGCTGGAAGACAGCGGTGCGCGCACGCTTGGTCTGGGCAAGGAACTCGACACGATCAAGAACGGCCTGCGCCTGAACCCGGTTTTCAGCAGCTGGAATTCCTGGTGCGCCGACGATGAGGCCACGCGCGAAAGCTGTGTACGAGCCAACGCAGTTCACGAATTCGGCCACGCGCTGGGATTTGTCCACGAACAGAACCGGCAGGATACGCCGACCAGCTGCAACGCTCCCCGGCAGGGCAGCGACGGCGATCTGATTTTGACGCCGTGGGATCCGGATTCGATCATGAACTACTGCAACCGTGACCGGATGCGCAAGGGCGGGCGACTGTCGCAAGGCGACCGCGATGCCGTGGAAAAATTCTATGGCAACGAAATGTAGGACCGGGCGGTAATCTCAGGCCCGCTGCGCGTTACGCCCCCTTCCATGTGCCGCGCGCATCCCTAAGTTGGTCGGGTGAACGCCGCCCCCCTTCCCGCGCCAATCGCAGACTGGTTCGCCGGGCGCGGCTGGCGGCTGCGCCGCCATCAGGCCGAAATGCTGGCCGTTGCCCGCAGCGGCAAGCACGCCCTCCTCGCCGCCGATACCGGCGCGGGCAAGACGCTGGGCGGTTTTCTTCCCACGCTGGCCGAATTGGCCCGCAGCGAAACGCCCGAAGACGGCCTGCACACGCTGTACATCTCGCCGTTGAAGGCGCTGGCGCACGACGTGCAGCGCAACCTGCTGACGCCGATTGCCGAAATGGGCCTGCCAATCCGCGTGGAAACCCGCAGCGGCGATACCCCTTCCGACCGCAAGGCCCGCCAGCGCGCCCGCCCGCCGCATATCCTGCTGACCACGCCGGAATCGCTGTCGCTGCTGTTGTCCTATCCCGAAAGCCTGACCCTGTTTGCCGGTTTGAAACGGGTGGTGATCGATGAGATCCACGCCTTCGCCACCGGCAAGCGGGGCGATTTGCTGGCCCTGTCGCTCGCGCGGCTTCAGGCGCTGGCGCCGCAGGTGCAGCGGGTTGGTCTTTCGGCCACGCTGGCCGATGCCGACGCGTTTCGCCGCTGGCTGGCACCCGGCGGCCGGGCCGAAGATGTGGCGCTTGTTCTGGGTGAGAACGGCGCACCGGCGGAGGTGTCTATCCTTCTGCCCGAAGCCGGCGTCGTGCCGTGGAGCGGCCATGCGGCGACCTGGGCGATCCCGCAGCTCTATGAAGCGATCAGGGCGCACCGCACCACGCTGGTGTTCTGCAACACGCGCTTTCTGGCCGAACTGATCTTTCAGCTTTTGTGGGACGCCAACGAGAAGAACCTGCCCATCGGGGTGCATCACGGCTCCCTCTCGAAGGAGGCGCGGCGCAAGGTGGAAGGCGCCATGGCCGATGGCCGCCTGCGGGCGCTGGTCTGCACCGCCAGCCTCGATCTGGGGGTTGACTGGGGCGACATCGATCTCGTCGTCCAGATGGGTGCGCCCAAGGGATCTTCGCGCCTGCTGCAACGCATCGGCCGTGCCAACCACCGGCTCGATCAGGCGAGCAAGGCTCTGCTGGTGCCGGGCAACCGTTTCGAATTTCTGGAAGCTACGGCGGCCAAGGAGGCGGTGGACGAGGGCCAGCGCGATGGCGAGGCCTTCCGCCCCGGATCGCTCGACGTGCTGGCGCAGCATGTGATGGCCTGCGCCTGCGCCGGACCGTTCGATGAGGGTGCTTTGCTGGCCGAGGTGCGCTCTGCCGAGCCCTATGCCTGGATCGATGGTGAACGCTGGAACCGGGTGCTCGATTTCGTCGCGACCGGCGGATATGCCCTGCGCGCCTATGACAAGTTCCGCCGCATCGTCCGTTCACCCGACGGCCTTTGGCGGCTGACCCATCCCGAACATGCCGCGCGGCACCGGATGAACGCCGGGATCATCGTCGATTCCGAAATGCTGCACGTCCGGTTTCGCAACGGGCGCGATCTGGGCAAGGTGGAGGAAAGCTTCGGCGCCACGCTGCGGCCGGGCGATACCTTCCGCTTCGCCGGGATGGACCTGGAGGTGGAATCGCTGCGCGATCTCGATCTGATCGTGAAGGCGGCGAAGAAGCCGGGGCAGATCCCCAGCTACATGGGCGCGCGCATGCCCATTTCCTCGCACCTGGCGGACCGGGTGCGGGAAATGATGGTCGATCGCGCCGGCTGGGCGCGCTTCCCCGATGACGTGCGCGAATGGCTGGAAATGCAGGACTGGCGCTCGCAGCTGCCAGGGCCGGGGCAGCTGCTGGTCGAAACCTTTCCCAATGCCGGCAAGCACTATTGCGTGTTCCACACCTTCGATGGGTGGAACGCCAACCAGGCGCTCGGCATGCTGGTGACGCGGCGCATGGAGGAACGCGGGCTGATGCCGCTGGGCTATGTCGCCAGCGACTATGCCGTCGGCGTCTGGAGCCTGAAGGCGGTGGCCGATCCCGCGCGGCTGCTGTCTGCCGATATCCTCGCGCACGAATTCGTTGACTGGGTGCAGGACAGCTACATGCTGCGCCGCGCCTTTCGCGAGGCGGCGGTGATCGGCGGACTGGTGGAGCGGCAGCACCCCGGCCAGCGCAAGAGCGGGCGGCAGGTTACTTTCTCGACCGACCTGATCTACGACGTGCTGCGCAAGCACGAACCCGATCACCTCCTGATCGAAGCGGCATGGTCCGATGCGCGCACCCGGCTGACCGACATCGGGCGGCTTGCCGACCTGCTGGACCGCGCCGCCGGGCAGCTCGTCCATGTCGATCTGGAACGGGTCAGCCCGATGGCGGTTCCCCTGCTGACGATGATCGGACGCGAGAACCTTCCCGCCGGTCAGGCCGACGATGCCCTGCTGATCGAGGCGGAAAGCCTCGCCGCACAGGCCATGCGCGTGTGATCAGGCGGTCATCTGCCCCTCGTCGCGGGGGTATTTGCCGCTCGTCTCGGGGGTATCTGCCGCTCTCTCGCCATCATTTACCAGGCTGTTTGCCGAAGTTGCCATAGCGTTCTGTCCCGACGAAGCCGAACCCGGCAACACCCGCAGCGCGGATGGTCCGGAGGACTTCGGCCGTCGCACCATAGGGCGCTGCGGCATCGGGAACGAAGCGCGTTTCCGGTTCGGGCGACATGCGAGTTACCCGGCCGAGCAGTCCGGCAAGCTCCGCATGGGTCACCGGCTGACCGTTCCACAGGCTGCGCCCATCGGCGGTTACAACCAACAGATTGTGGTCGCGCTGGATTGCCTTGCTGCCATGATCAGGTGCGGGGAGATCGACATCGACGACGTGGCTGGCCGGCGGAATGGTGATCACGAACAGGATCAGCAGGACCAGCAAAACGTCGATAAGCGGAGTGGTATTCAGCTCGGCCAGCGGCCGGCCGTCTTCGGTCATAGGTGCGGTTGCCATGGGATGATCTCCCCGGTCTGGCGTTGACGACAGCCTCCACGCCTGCCTCGCTCCGCGCCACTATGATACAAGATTACATCGACAGTTCAAGCCGCTGTTTGACCATACGAAAAGGGGGCGGATCGCTCCGCCCCCTTCGTATCGCATGATCGGTTCTGCTTACTTCACCGGCGGTTCGCCGGGAGCCTTGCCGAACTGATAATACTGTTCGTTGCCGACAAAGCCGAAGGCCGTCACGCCCGAACCCTTGATCAGACGCAGCACGCGGGCGGTCGTTTCATAGGGTGCCTGGGCGTCGGGCTGGTACTGCAGCTCGGGCTCCGGCTTGATCTTCAGCGATTCGGTCAGCTGGTAGACGAGACCGCTTTCGTTGAGCGGGTTGCCGTTCCAGGTGATCGTGCCGTTCGGATCCACCGACAGCACGTTCTTGTCGCGCTTCGGCGGCGGAACGTTGCTCGGCGGAGTGGGTGCCGGCAGGTCGATGTCAACGGAGTGCGTTGCCACCGGGATGGTGATGATGAACATGATGAGAAGAACCAGCATGACGTCGATAAGCGGCGTCGTGTTGATTTCCATCATCGGCGAGCCATCGTCCTTGCCGCCTGACATTGCCATGGAAACTTACTCCTGAAATCTTGGTGCGGCCAGGCCGCAAGGCAATTGTTACGCCCGGGCCTGATCAGCCGTTCGGATCGACCGGGGTGGAGATGAAGCCAACCGTCGGATAACCGGCAACCTGCACGTTATAAATCGTGCCGGCGACACAGCGCCACGGAGCATTCACGTCACCACGGATATGGACCTGCGGGATCTTTTCCGGATTGGCGCGCAGGGCAGCTGGGCCACCTTCACGCTTGATGATCTTGTCGAGCCGCTTGTAGGCGATATCGGCAAGTTCCTCCGAAGTGACCGGGGTGATATTGTTGAAATAGACCCGGCATTCGCCATTGCGGCTTGCGCCTTCGTATCCCGCATCGCCCGCACTGCGGCCACCATCATCGGTGGTGGACACGGTGATCAGGAGGTTTTCCACCTTATCCTTCGATTCAACCGTTTCCATGATCGGGATCTTGAGCTTCTGGATCGTCTGGATCGCGACCGGAACCGCGATCAGGAAGATGATCAGAAGCACCAGCATGACGTCCACGAGCGGCGTCGTGTTGATGTCGGACATCGGCTTCTCTTCGCCGCCGCCGCCTACTGCCATCGCCATAGTTTACTTCCTATCCTGTTCGTTCTGCCGG